>JACQSS010000032.1 GCA_016211195.1 Candidatus Woesearchaeota archaeon | reverse complement strand
CGTCGGAGGCTGTCTACTGGGGGTTCACAGCCCCGCAATAAATCTACTATAAACCACCTGCGTTCAGAATAGTGCATGACATATCAACTATCTCCAACTTCTTTGGATATGTACAACGATTGCCCGAAATGTTTCTGGCTGAAGATGAACAAGAAGATAGACCGACCAGATACTCCGTTCCCCTCATTGCCTTCTGGAATGGACAAAGTCATCAAACGGCATTTTGATGCGTACCGGCAGCAGCACCTTTTGCCACCGGAACTCGAAGGCATTGACGGAAAACTCATGATGATATGGCACAACTGAGCGAGTGGAGGAACAGCTTCAAAGGCATCAGATGGAAGGATAGCGAAGGCAATCTTGTGCGGGGAGCGATTGATGACTTATTGGTCCATGAGGGCAAGCTCACCATTATCGATTACAAGACAAGAGGATTTCCTATCAAGGAAGACGCTGCCAGCAGGTATCAGCATCAGATGGATATCTATAATTTCCTGTTCCGGAAAAACGGGTTTGCCACAGAAGATTATGCACTGCTTGTCTTCTATTATCCCAAAGAGATGACTGCCCAAGGCGTTGTCTTTACAACTGAATTCGTGCGGCTGGAGACAAGTGTTACTAATGCCGAATCATTCCTCTCTTCCGCATTAGAGACATTGCACGAACCTATACCGCCCCCATCAGAAGACTGCACGTTCTGTTCATGGAAAGCCAATAACTTTTAAAAGCCATTCAGCACCGCCACCGTATGCTGGCAACAAAATGGTCTTCATGGTGCGCAGGAACTATTGCAAAAGGCTGTGCACAATGCGTACAGGGAAGAAAACTTGTCTTGTTTGTCACCGGCCTTTGCGCCCAGCGGTGCTTCTACTGCCCAATCAGTGAACAGCGATACGGAAAAGATGTTGTCTTTGCCAATGAATGGAAAGTCTCCGATCCCGAAAACCCCACCGAACTCTTTGAAGAGGCCCGATTGACAGAGGCGCATGGCGCTGGCATTACTGGTGGCGATCCATTGGTCATGGTTGACCGATGCTGCACATACATCAGACTTCTCAAAGAACGGTTTGGAGAACGTTTTCACATCCACCTCTACACACCATTAAAGCTCGTAACAGCGGAACGATTGCACCAGTTGTACGATGCAGGACTGGACGAGATACGTTTCCACCCTGACCTCGATGATAGAATATTATGGCCTGTATTGGGGTTGGCAAAACAATTCCCGTGGAAAATCGGCGTCGAGATTCCCGCCATCCCCGGCTATGAAAAAAAAATCCAGTCACTCATCGACTTCATCGCAGGCAAAGTTGATTTCCTCAATCTCAACGAACTTGAACTTTCTGATACCCAGACGCACCACTACAAGCTGGCAGAACTGGGATACCCGCCAAAGGACGAGTACAGTTATGGTGCTGCTGGCAGCCAAGAGACCGGCAGACAATTGCTTGGCTACGCCGAGGCAAAAGGGGTGAATGTTCATTTTTGCACAGCGAAGCTAAAAGATAATGTACAGGTCAGAAAAAGGCTGCAACTTCGCGCAAAGCATGTGGCATTGCCCTTCGACATCCCGACTGCAGAAGGGACCCTGATCCGGGGCTGCGCATATGTCGCAGAGCTTGCACCGGGAATGAAGTATCAGGATCGACTTGCTACAGCAGATAAGGACGCACTGCTGCGCAAACTAAAGCAGGCACGGGAAATACTGAAGATAGGTATCATTGATAACCAGAGATACCGGTTACTGATGCCGCGCCAACAGGTCAAACGCCTTGCAAAGAAACTCACAGCCCTTGGTCTGAAACCAGCCATTGTCGAGGAATATCCGACTGCTGACGGTCTTGAACTTGATGTGCAATTCTTCTAACAAAAAATTTATTAAGCACCCCTTATTGCAACGCAGTATTCTCCTTCTCTGACTAGATCAGAGGGGGTTATATGCATGGACTTGTTTACTGCTGGTTTTGCGTCAATGATGGGAGGAGCGCTGCTGCGCAGTAGAGTATTGACTCTACTGGCATGCCTGCTCATCGCTGGTGCTGCAGGCATTTTTCTGACTGAGAACCAGACAATCACAGCAACGTTTTATGAGATAGTACCGGGACTCTCATTCGCAGTCCATATTGACCGGCTCGCTGCTTTCTTTATGCTCACCATTGCTGCTGTCTCATTCTGTGTCTCACTGTATTCTGTCGAGTACATCAACCAGTACAAGCACAAGGGGCTGCTCATCAGTCTGATGAACATATTTATCCTCAGCATGCTCCTCACTGTCGCTGCTGGCAACACATTCTCATTTCTGTTCTTCTGGGAACTTATGGCATTATCTTCATTCTTCTTAGTCATGTTCGAATATGACAATGACAAAACCCGGAAAGCAGGTCTTTTCTATTTCATTATGACCCAGTTAAGCACATTATTCCTCTTCATCGCATTCTCACTCCTTTATTCTTACACCGGCACGACGTCAATGGAAAAGATAATCCTGCAGGAAAAGAGCACCTTCCTCTTTCTTGCACTGTTCATTGGCTTCGGCATCAAGGCGGGCATTATTCCCTTCCATAAGTGGCTCCCGTATGCGCATCCAGCGAGCCCGTCAAACATCTCTGCATTGATGTCCGGTGTCATGATAAAAGTAGCGATCTATGGCTTACTGCGTTTCCTTCTGGTACTTCCTGCCGAGCTGTGGTGGGGCCTTCTTATCCTGGGTGCAGGCACCGTTTCTGCATTGCTTGGCGTCATCTATGCCCTGAAAGAGCATGATATCAAGGGTCTTTTGGCGTACCACAGCATTGAAAACATCGGAATCATCTATATGGGCATTGGCCTTTTTGTCATCTTCAGCCACTATAATGTGCCCGCGCTCGCAGCAATGAGCATGGCTGCGGCATTATTCCATACGCTTAATCACGCACTATTCAAGAGCTTGCTTTTCTTGACTGCTGGCCATGTTGTGCACACAACGAAAACAAGAAACATCGATGAGATGGGTGGCCTCATCAGGCAGATGCCGTACACTGCGCTGCTTTTCCTTATCGGCGCAATGGCCATTTCCGGGCTTCCCCCGTTCAATGGTTTTGTGAGTGAATTATTGCTTTTCCAGGCATTGTTCAACGCATCTGCAGTGCATAACCCGATCATCGAGCTTGTCCTTATCATCTGTTTGTCGCTCCTTGCATTGACGAGCGCATTGGCTGCTGCATGCTTTGTCAAGGCATTTGGCATGATTTTCCTGGCAATGCCCCGTTCAGCACAGAAAACGCATGAGGCCTCATGGCCGATGCTTCTGGGGGAAGGGTTATTGGCGCTGGCGTGTGTCATCCTTGGGATCTTTTCTCCGCTGTATCTCAACAGCTTGGGATATGCATTGCCAAATATGATGTTTATCGGAGGAGCATTGCTTTTCAGCATCTTGTTTTTCTTTCTCCTTGCCCGCGCGAATACCAGATATTGCGAAACATGGGGCTGCGGCCTTATTTCCCAGACACCCCGCATGGAATATACTGCATCCGGTTTCTCCGAGCCGATTGTGACGATATTCAGCACGATATATAACCCGCAAAAGCATGTCAGCAAGGAATTCTTTGACAAAAGCCAGACGCTTGTCCGGGAAGGGCATGTGGAATTCCACCTGATGAGATTCTTTGAAGAATACCTCTATATGCCAATAGCCAATGCTGCGATGGTAATTGCATCAAGGATAGACACGCTCCATCAGAAGGACATGGGGGCATATATCGCTTATGTCTTCATAGCCGCCGTCATTTTACTCCTATGGGTCGGGTGGTTTGCATGATTGCATTGCTCAACATCCTTGTGGCCGTTCTCATCTCCCCCCTGTTTATGACATTCATCAAAAAGGTGAAGGCATGGGCACAACGACGGCAAGGACCTCCATTGCTTCAAGGGTACTATACGTTCATGAAGCTGCTGAAGAAGGAGACTGTGCTCTCAACGAACTCATCGTGGATCATGCGCTGGGCTGCACCGATCAATCTTGCAGTCATGATTATTGCTGCGCTCTTCATTCCCATTGTCGGAATCGGCGGAAGTGGCAATATCCTCCTCTTCTTATACCTGCTCGCGCTTGCCAAATTCTTCATGGCGTTGGCTGGGCTTGATGCGGGAAGCACATTCGGGGGCATGGGGAGTTCACGGGAGATGACTATCTCTGCAGTTATTGAGCCAGTGACTGTCATTGTGTTTGCTGCGCTTGCTTATGTACTTGGAACAATGGACATCCATAGGATGGCTCTCGCTGTGCTGGCGAATGGTCCGCAGGCAGCACTCGTCCTTATCTCGATGTCGCTCTTCATCATTCTCATTGTCGAAACAGCACGGGTTCCGGTTGATAATCCGGAAACGCATCTTGAACTGACCATGGTCCATGAAGCAATGATTCTTGAGCAATCCGGAAAGAATCTGGCGTTCATGGAACTGGCGCATGCCATCAAACAAACGCTCCTTATGGGATTGCTCATGAGTGTTCTCTTTCCGTATGGGCTTGCAACAGAGACAACACTTGTTGCTCTCGTGTTTGGCATCGGTGCATTCATCGTGAAAGGTCTCTGCATCAGCTTTTTCGTCGGACTTTTCGAATCGTCTATGGCAAAATCGAGACTGTTCCTGTTGCCGAATCTCTTCATGCTCGCTTACTTCTTCTCGTTTTTGACCATCCTCTTTGAGGTGTTCGCATGATTGATGCAGCCATAAAAACCATTTTTGTCCTGCTCTATGTGACAGTTGCCTTTATCATGACAAGGCGGGATATCATATCACTCATTTCCACGTATGCCACACAATCATTCCTTCTTGCCTGTCTCGCGGGACTCCTGTATATGCAGGAGAGACACGCCACATTATTGTGGCTTGCCGCATTAATCCTCATCATCAAGATGGTCCTTATCCCCAGCACGATCAGAAGCATCCAGAAAAAAATGAAAAGAGACATGGAATTCGCGTATGTTTCACCGACGGGATCACTGATGCTAAGCATCGTCATCATCTTGCTCAGCTATGGTGCCTTGTCTCACCTCCTGCGTGAGCTTGGTCTGGGTCAACTTTTTGCCCTTGGCGCCATAACAGGCGTCTCGTTCACAATGATGGGACTTGTCGTTATTTTTTCCCGGAAGCTTGTACTCACAAAAATCATTGGATATTTGGCAATGGAAGATGGGGTCATGATCTTCAGTATGTTTGTGGCAGAGCTTCCGCTCATCATTGAAGCGTTGATTTTGGTCGACCTTTTCATGCTTATCATTCTCTCGACCATTCTTGCTTTAGGTATGGAAACAACCATTGAAGAAGTGCATAAAAGGCTGCAGGTATTAGTTGGTGAAGAAAAATGATAACAGCTTATGTCACCATTGGCATTCTCACTCCGCTACTCATGCTGCTCAGCAGAACGCACAAGACCACCAGCCTCATGTTGGTGGCACACACGCTCATTCATTTAGGCATGACGGGAATACTTGTCATCAATATCACTGAACCAGTTTATTATCTGGCCAACAACTATTTCTTTATCGATGCATTATCGACATTTGAAGTGCTCATAACATCAATCATCTTCTTCTTTGCTGCGTTATACGCGCGCGGCTACGTCGATGGTCTGCTCACTGAGAGGGAATTGTCTATAAAAAATGTGAAAGTATTCTATCTTGGCCTCACAACACTATTGACTGGATTGACACTGGCGTTCTTTTCAAATAATCTCGCATTATTCTGGATATGGGCAGAGGTAACAACCATCCTATCCGCAGTCCTGCTTGTGACACTCAATGCAAAAGAGAATATCACTGCGGCATTGCAATATGTCTTTGTCACGTCAACTGCAATG
The DNA here is from genome assembly GCA_016211195.1 of Candidatus Woesearchaeota archaeon. GTDB lineage: Archaea > Nanobdellota > Nanobdellia > Woesearchaeales > JAGVYF01 > JACQSS01. Next base: position 6,231 of record JACQSS010000032.1, on the reverse strand, counting down.
CTTTTTTCATTTATCGGGTTGATCATGTTATTTGCCGTCAGCAAGCAAGCGCTTGGCGCCGGTACGCTGAATTGGGATGTGCTGATGCTCCATGCCTCGGAATTCTCTCCGGCATTGCTCGGCGTGACATTCGCTTTTACTTTCATCGGCTTTGCAGCAAAAGCAGGCATTTTCCCTTTCCACACGTGGTTGCCCGAAGCGCATGCCAAAGCCCCTTCAGTGGTCAGTGTCATCCTGTCCACGTCTGTTACGTCTGTCGGCCTCTATGGGATAATCAGAATGTATGCGCTTGTCCATCCATACACGCAGCTGGGCGCAGAGATGGCGACGGTGTTCGGACTGCTGAGTATGGGAGTTGCCTGCTTCAGCATGCTGCAGCAGAAGAATCTCAAGATGCTCATTGCGTTCTCCACGGTGGAGAACCTCGGCTTCATGCTGTTCGCCATCCCGGTGTCGCTGTTCTGGGTCCTTTTTCATTCCCTGGCACATGCACTGGCAAAGGCACTGCTTTTTTTCTCTGCAGGAATCATACGAAGGCACTACCACAGTACTGAGCTGAGCAAGATGAAAAACATATTGCAGCAACCATTTGCCGCATGGGGTTTGATCATGGGTGGCGCTGCTGCCATGGGCATGCCCCCATTCGGCATCTTCCTGTCAAAATGGTTTATCCTGACCAATGTCAGACCAGCGATGCTCTCTGTTCTCCTGTTTTTCATGCTGACAGCAGCCGCAGCATTCGCTGTCGCATTGACAGGCACATTGTCACCTGATGAGGAAAAGAAGGAGAAGTATCGGCCAAGCAGGGGCATGGTACTTTCCCTTGCCGGAGTCCTGTTCCTGCTCTTGCTGTTTGGCGTCATGGTACCTGAGGACATCCTGGCATTGCTCACTGCCACAGTGGAGGGTCTTGCATGAAAAGCAATGACAATTATACCCAAATGGATGAAAATAAATTTGAAAAATCAATTTCTGAGTTGGAAAAATCACATGATCTGGTCTGTCTCTTTTGCGCACAGCAAGGGAAAAGATTTGTTTTGTATTACATCTTTGAAAAAGGAAAGCAGCTTCTTATGATGACGAAGCATCTGACAGGCACGACCGCGACATCCATCGCAGCACAGTTCCCTTCCGCATGCTGGTACGAGCGTGAAATCAGGGATGGATTCGGGATTGAGTTCGATGGATTGCAGGATCGACGACCTTTGCTGCTGCATGAACCATACCCAGACGGCTTTCATCCGCTGCTGAAGTCGTTCAAAAATCAGAAAATACACACAAAGAAAGACGTCATTGACTCCTACCCCTTCATGCCCATAACAGGAGAAGGCATTTACCATATTCCAGTCGGTCCAGTCCATGCAGGGATTATTGAACCTGGCCACTTTAGATTCAGTGTCATCGGTGAAACGATTTTTAACCTCGAGATACGGGTGTTTTACAAGCATCGGGGCATTGAAAAGCTTGCTGAAGGGAAGCAGCCACGTGAGTGTATCGCTATCGCCGAAGCAATAAGCGGAGATGAATCTGTTGCGAACGCTGTTGCATTCTGCATGGCGATGGAAAAGATAAGCGAAATAACAGTTTCAGCGCGCGCCATGGGCCTTCGCACCATCCTGCTTGAGCTGGAACGGATCTATTCACATCTTGGCGACCTTGCCGGGATGATTATTGATGTTGCATATCCTGTCGGAGCAAGCGCCTTTTTCATCCTTCGTGAAGACATTTTCCAACTGAATGAGTTACTCACGGATTCCCGATTCATGCGAGGAATGATGGATATTGGCGGCTTGAAGAGGGATATTGAGCAAGACAAGCTACGGCAGGCAGGTGAATTCCTCACCACGTTTGTCCAACGGTTCAAAAAAGCTGTTGAGGCTGTGCAGGTTCCATCGGTCATCGACCGCTTGGATAACACAGGGATAGTAAAGCGGGAACTTGTCAGGCCATTGCACCTGACTGGACCGATTGCACGTGCGGCCGGCGTTGCTATCGACACAAGGCGGGACCACCCCTATGGTGATTATAGCAAAGTTCCAATCCGGCTAGGAGAGAAAGGAGACGTGCTGTCCCGTTTCGAGGTGAAAACTGCAGAGATAAGTGATGCTGTGGCCATTATCAGACAGGTTATTGCAAGCTTGCCCTTGGCCGAAAGACGAGCGGTGCTGCCCATCAAGGATGGAGACGCCTGCTCTCTTGTTGAGGCTGCCCGCGGCCAGACCATGCACTGGGTGTCGATCAAGAAAGGTGTCATTGACCGATATAAAGTCAGAACTGCATCATTCTGCAACTGGCGTGCGATTGAACATGCAGTCCTTGGCAATATCGTTCCTGATTTCCCGTTGATCAACAAGAGCATGAACTTATCGTACGCTGGAACGGACTTGTGAGACCATGAAAGCATTAAGCAATATCCTGACAAAGAAAGTAACGCGTGATGAAGAATTTGAGTGTCTCGGCATCAAGCTCAGGAAGGATATTGATTGCATTTTTGGCAGGAGCCTGCAGCTCCGTGAACTGGATACTGGGAGTGACAATGCGACGGAAATAGAGCTGGTCAATCTGACGACCCCATACTATGATATTGAACGCTTTGGGGTCACATTTGTTGCATCGCCCCGGCATGCAGATGGGCTTATTGTCACGGGGGCTATCACTCACAACATGGCCATTGCTGCAAAGAAAACGTATGAGGCCATGCCTTCTCCAAAGATAGTCATCGCTCTGGGTGATGATGCATGCGGCACCGGGATATTCAAAGAGGGCTATGCAGTGATTGGCAGCGCAAGTGACATTCTTCCTGTTGATGTCAAAATACCCGGGAATCCCCCGTCACCGAAAGAGATTCTCGCAGGGATTCTGGCCGTACTGGAAACGATAAAAAAGAAAAAAAGTCAGCAGCACTTGCACAGCTGACCAGCCAAACAAAGCAGGCCATGGATAAGCAAGGCAACGTACACCAGAGTCATGAAATACTCATTCCACCACAAACCAACGACACCCAACAGCACAAAACTTAGTGCCAGCACCCAGTGTTTCAGACCATGACACTGACACCCACAGCATTTTCCTTTTTTTTCCAATGTAATCACCTCTTTTTGTACTTTGAGGGGAATGGGGTATAAAAGGCTTACTCCCCGAATATTTATAAAGCGGGGCCTGCTTGCGCCCAGCATGGAATCATTAGGCTTTGTTGGTGACATCCACCAACATCCACGAAACCTTGAAAACGCAGTCTCTTTGCTGAAAGAGAAGGGTATCAGGAAAGGCATTGCCAATGGAGACTTGGGGAACACGGCAGAAGACATTGCCATGACGCTTGCAACGCTTGGCAAGAGTGGACTTGAATGGATTGTGCAACCCGGAAGTCACGAAACGGTCGGGGATTTCTATTATGCATTCCTTGATGCGCAGGAAAAATATTCCAACCTCACGAGCGCACTCGAGAGACGGCGTGTTGAAACTGATCAATACCATCTCGTCTTCCTGCCGGGTTCTGATTTTTGTTCTGGTGGCCAGTACCAGCTCGTCGCGGACGACATTCAGGAAGGCGAGTACCGCATGACAGATAAGGGCCTTATGAAAGTTTCAGGTTATCTGCTCCTCGAAGCGCTGGGGACCAAAGAGATACGCTATTTTACGACGACACAGTCACTGCGGAAGTTGGTTACGCAACCGGAAAAAACAGTTCTTGTCTGCCATGTGCCACCGTTGTTTTCATTTCCCCACGCTGTCGACCAGGCCCATTATGGGGAAGTGACTGAGACAGTCATGCTCGCAAATGACAGTCTCTTTCCAAAGGGAAGCATTCTGCCGTTGCCGTATGCGCGGAAACTGCAGGAAGTGAATGCTCCGATTATGATCCATCGTGAAAACAGAGGCAATAGGAAACTGCAACAAATCATGCAAGAGCTTGGTGTCACCAAAGGTGTTTTCAATCATTTCCACGAATCCAGCCATCGGGCACATGACGCACAAGGGAACAAGGTTGCGCAAGGGGAATTCACGTCAAACCTCTACTGGATGAGCGGCTGGCTGGATTATGGCCACTGCGGCATTCTGCATCTTGACCAGCACCTGATATCCTATGAAAATCTTTCTGTGAGGGGAAAAAATGAGCAGGCAACAGGCACTCGATGACTTTTTTCTGCTGAGTGCGTACGTCAATGCCACGCGCAGCAAATGCGTCACTAGGCAGGTAGGCGCTGTCCTCGTGCTCGGTGATGTCCGGATGTCTGATGGCTACAACGGGACACCGCGCGGAATACCGAATTGCAATGAGGGTGGCTGCTTACGATGCAATGACCGGACCATCCCATCAGGACAACAGCTTGACAAGTGCATCTGCATCCATGCAGAAAGCAACGCGATCCTTAATGCGTACACACCTGTCAGAGGGGCGACGCTGTATGTCACCACATCACCCTGCCTCTTCTGTGCCAAGGAAATTATTCAGGCAGGCATTGTCCGCGTTATCTATGATGAAGCGTACCACAATGCGAAGGAGATTGAACAGTTTCTTGCATTGGGCAAGGTCCTGGGCAGCCAGCACTCCATTGACCCTGACAGGAAAAAAGGACTCGTGGCATTGTTCAGAAGTGTCACTGCTCCAATGGACAAAAAGAGTTAAATTTATAAGCAGGAATAAATATCTACAGTGAATAAATGCCTTGACGAGGATTGGTTTTTATTTCCGTCGAAAAGAATGATGCACACATTGTCGCATATGCAGGTTTTCTGGTGGGATAGCTGTCTTTGTCGAGAGCAAAAGCCTTACTTTTTCTCAGTTCATTCTCAGTTAGATCATTTACAATCAGTTAGCAAGGAGGAATACGAATAAAAATGAACAAAGCATTTGGTCCACATTTAACACTGGATTTGGCAAACTGCAATCCAGAGAAGCTGAACGACTTGGACTTTGTGTTCCGGCTGTTGAATGAGTTGCCGGACAGGATAGGTATGACAAAGATTACGCAACCATATGTCTTTCGGTACTCTGGGCTTATCCCTGAAGATAAAGGCATCACTGGATTCGTGGTCATTGCCGAAAGTCATATCTCCATCCATACATTCGAAAAAAAGGATTATGTCTTCATTGACATCTTTTCGTGCAAGCATTTTGACTATGAATATGCCAAAAGGTATCTTATTCAAGCATTTCAGTCAAAGAGCCCTAAAACCCACATTGTGATGCGCGGGGAGGATTTCCCCCGATGCGAAGGGACTGCACGGGTCAGTGAAGCTATCCCAGCCTGATGCGCTCGTAGAGGGTATTTATTTTTTGATATAATTTTTTGTTTTTCTTCAAATCTGCACGTAAGATACTCTTCAGTCGCATCTTTTGGGATGCAGAAGGTGATACCATTTTTTCCGGGATAACAGCCAGCTTTGTGTTGCTGTAACCATCCCAATCCACAACAGGCAGTTTTCCTCGTAAGCCTGCATCCAAGCTCGGGTCGAGCCGGATCCAGCGACCGCCCTGTTTCACCTCAACATACGAATGCAGCCCGTGATCGTTTTTGATGAGTTTCTTAAGTTCTTCAGGCAATGGGAGTGCGCTCCAACGGAATGTGCAGAGCATGAGTCGAGCAGAAAAGCCGTATGCCTGCAGGAGTTTGCAGAGCAGCTCACTCTTACCATGGCAGCAAGCATCCCTATCGTGAGCAGAAGTCGGGATATGATAGGGTATGTCCCGGACGATGACAAAAAGCTCGGTAGCCTGCATCATACGTCCGTTGGCGTATTCTGGTCATTGGCCCGACCAGCCAGATAACCGACAGTATATCCCAAGCCATAGCCAACGAGGGTCTCAAGTCCACCTACTGATGCGCCAACGGTAAAACCGATGCCTGCACCGACTGCACCACCGCTGATGGCACCGACGACGACACCTAGTGGACCAGCTACAGCACCAGCAGTACCGCCAGCCACAGCGCCATATGCGCCAGTAACCAGACCTGCAAGCCCCCCCTGCACAATTGCCGGTCCGTATGCCAAAGAGAACTCAGTATTTGGCTGCAGGGTAAGCTCCTGTACCCTACAGTAGCCAAGAAAACCCCCACAAGTAAGTGATGCAATATCGATTAACGGATTCATAAAAACCACCTCTCAAAAATCACCTAGTCAGAAAGAATATAAAAGGTTTCCGGCTTACGGTCGCATTGAAAAGTTCATGATGGCCATCAATTATGTGAGCATTGGCTTCCTTCTCTTGCAAGCAAAAAGGGGATT
>JACQSS010000030.1 GCA_016211195.1 Candidatus Woesearchaeota archaeon | reverse complement strand
ATAGTCAAAGAGCGCTTCGACAACTATTTAAATCACATTTTCTTTTGTTTTCTTAATGAAAAAAGTAGGGAGACCTGCGCACTCAGAGATCAGACAAAATATCGTCGAGATTCTTGCTTATATGGGTGAAGGGTATGCATACTCGATCTACAAGATTTATCGGGAAGTTTTCCCCCCAGTGACTATGCGCTCCATCTACTACCACCTGAAAAAAGGTCTGACGTTGGGTGAATTTAAGGTAACCCGGACAGAAAAAGAACGCGGTGACTACTCGTGGGGAGGGGAGGCAGAGAAAATCTATTATACGCTTGGCACGTGTGCCTCGCCCAAGCAGATGCCTCGGATCAAAGATGTCTTTGTCGGGAAAGCAAATGCATTGCCCGACGACAGAAACCCATTATCGCAGCCGCCTCACGATGCGTGAGCATGCTTTTCCCCAACACACGCTTCCAGACTATCTTTTGTGTCTGCATCATGCTTGAAGTTGGAAATATCATCTGATCAATAAGTTCAGTCATAACACGGAGCGCGCGCATTTTTTCTTCCCGATGTGCAGGCAAGATGTGGTCTGTGCTTTTCTTGACGTTACAGAGTTCATAGAGTACAATTGCCACTGCATGGCTGACATTGAGCACGGGATATTCAGGAGATGCCGGAATACTCACAAGAAAGTCACAGCGCATGATTTCTTTGTTGGTCAGCCCGATGCCTTCCCGACCAAACAACAAACCCGCCTTGCGAGGCAAAGAAAGTAGTGCTACCTGTTTCGGGGCCAGAGGACTACGGCTGAGATTATAGTCTGTACCCAAGCGACCCGTCGTGCCAATCAATGTGTGATAGCGACCTACAGCTGGTACTATCTTCGCACCAGCAAGGACATCCTGCGCATGCTTTGCGCGATTACGGGCAGTGACACTTCGATAGTCACATTGTGGATTGACAAGAACAAGCGACGAAAAACCGAAGTTTTTCATGACCCGCGCAATAGCACCAATGTTACCAGGTTCTTTTGGTTCCAGCAAAATAATGTCGAGCATACACGCTACAAAAGAGATGGATTCTTAAAGCTTATACTGTAGCCTTATACTGTACAAGCACTTAATGCCACCATGATCTTTGTGAGGAGGTCTATTGATGCCAACCTCACGTACACGTAAAGGCCACCAAGCCCAAAGAGCGCAAACATGAGGAGCAGACAGAGCAACAGCGTATTCTTGCGCCGCAGCAATCTGTTCTGTTCGCGCTGCAAACGCTGACTATATGATATTTCGTACATCTTTCCCTTCTCATCAACATATTCCATGATACATCCCCCGGCAGAGAGGGAGATAGCCCTGTTTTATATGCTTTACGCAACACCGGTCCCATTGAAAAGTTCCTCCGCTTGCGCTCTGTGGCCATCGGTTCGCATATGCTTTTGCCTGTTAATGGCAAAAATTCCTCTTGGAATCCCCTTTTTGCTTGCAAGAGAAGGAAGCCAATGCTCACATAATTGATGGCCATCATGAACTTTTCAATGCGACCGCAACATCACGGCACAAGCCATGTAAAGAAGGGGAACAGGAGGATGAAGATGATTGCAAGGAACAGCAGCGTACCTACCCAGCTCCACAGCCACAATCCTTGCTTGCCTGCAGCGACTTGTAACATACGACCACCATCGACAGGCCCTAAAGGAAGCAGGTTTGCAATACCAATACCAATACTGATGACAACAAACCACATCATGAATCGTGCGAAGTAGATAAGGAGCCATGGCACATTTCCGAAACTTTGGCTTTTCAGGAGCACTTGTTCCTGCAATGTGACGCCGATAACCGGATGGTCTTTTGCCGTTTCAGGCACGACACTGAACGTCCCTTTGTCTGTCACAAGCTGGTATGATTGCCCGGGCGTGACATTCTGCAGTAGGGCAGTCACCTCTTGCAAGGACGAGACATTCCTCCCCTCAAAGGCAGCGATGATGCTGGTGGGCGTAACACCTGCTTGTGCAGCGGGTCCGTTCTCACGGACAGTCACAATCTCGACTTTACCGGTTTCAAAGAAGAAACCAATCATGGGGGGCAGCACAAACGGAAAGACAATCAGGTAGACGAGCAATGCGGACAAAACATTAGAGAACGGTCCGGCACTGAAAACAGACAGTTGTATTTTCGCAGGCTGCTTCCGCAAAAGGGTTTCATCTGGCTCGACAAAAGCCCCCAAGAGCGGCCCGAAAAGCACAATGCCTGAACTCTTTACGGGAATCTGGTATGCCCGTGCCATGACACCATGCGAAAATTCATGGATAATGACGACGAGGAAGAGGGAAAGAATACCATATGCCAAGGGCAGGGACACTTGACTTCCGGGGATCTGCACACCGGGCACCAGCGGAGACAAAGCGGGGACTGCCTGCGGAACGAAAAGCAATTGGAAGACGTTGTAGAGGACATATCCAGAGATGAAGAGCATGCCTGCAAATCCGGCAAGGATGCCCATAACTCCGAGAAGCTTAATTGTCTTGGGGTATGCACCGGCAATCTTGTCCATTGCCTGGATCCCGACCTTCGTGCGATACAGCAGCATGAATGCTTCGCGTGTCAGCTTCTTCCTATTAAGGTAGACAAGCACCAACAACAGAGCATAGAAAATCCCAGTCTGCAGTGCTGCTGCAGAGAAGATATACATGAACAACGCATAAAGAATAGTCGATGAAAGAGCCGCGCCTGCATCAAGCCGGTGATTCTGTTGCAATCGCCATGAGAGCAGTTTGACCGCTATCAGGAGGAGGGCAACGCGGGCTGCTGGTATATCCCAAAGCTGCCTAATCACCAGGAGAGTAAATGGCAGATGACTTATCATCCATGCATCTACTGATGAACGGATTGACCCCTTGCCACCGTAGATGACCACCAGAATATGCAACAACGCAACACCCGCAATGGGCAGTAGGAGAAATGGGCGGGAGAGAAAAAAAAGAGCAAAAACAAGGTATAGTACTGCCTCCACCTCTTCTTTTCGCATAGGATTATTTCCTTCGTACTGGACGCAAAACCCGTGACTTACATCGACGGCATTTGACCCGCCCCTGAATCACTGCCATGTTGGGTGAATGCACTTTCGATGCACATTTTCTGCATATAAAAACATTTTTGAACAGCCGTGCTGTTGCTTCTGGAAATTTAACCATTTTTGTTCACCGGATCATTCAGTCTTAATCTGCTTCATGATTCTCTCGTTCATGATAATCCAATAGAGGACATTGCATCCCTCGACGCACGCACCTTTCAGCTCCTCAGGAATCTTGAGGTCAAAGGTCTCGAACGTCTCCGCATCCATCACATTGGCGACATCACCTGTGATGGACAGGACCTGCGCACTGCGTTTGTCGATGATGGGCACTTCAATGTTATCGTGCCCGGGCATGACGACATTGCGCTTTTTCGAATCAAGCAATCCTACCGCAGTAAGATTCACCTTTGCATGACCATGTTTGCCTGGCTTGGAAACCTTCACATCCACGATCTTGCATGCCTGATCATCAAGGATGACCAAATTCCCCTCTTTTAAGGTACCAACAGTCACTAGCTTCTTCTCTGACAAAACCATCACCATACCAGTGGAACTATGCCTGCTTTTTAAATATTACGTTGCCATCTTTGCTGCGAGGACGATATCCCGTTTCTTCACTGTGTCACGCCGGGCATGTCCAGCAAGCCGGACTGCCTGTGCCGCGATAGCATTCCCCCGATGCTCGAGCAGTTCCTTGAGCACAGCTTTGGCATCTTCAGAAACACGTAGCTCTTCTATACCGCTTGCTGCACCCACTTTTTTCATGAGTTTCTCCATTGCCGCGAGCGGGAGAAGTTTATCGTCCATCTCCTGAATGGAGGGAAAAATCTATTTAAATTTTTCGCCAAACCAGGTGAAAAGGTTTTTTCGGACACCCTTACGACCCAGCTGCCTCAATTCATGCTCAATTTCTTCGTGAAGCGGAAATTTTTTCTCCCATTCACGGAACTCGCTGGTATGAAAATAGTTCTTCATCTTCTTGCTTGCAAACTTGAGCTTCTTGTGCAGCATTTCATGAAACATGACATAGTCGAGCAACCTGTTATCCTGACCAAGGAGCGCCTGGGAGATAGTGATAGTGTCTGTCTGGAAATCATAGCAGCCGAGTTTCCTCGTTGAGCTGCCGCCCCACTTGAGGTTGGCCAACTCGACTTGACCAGAGAAAAATTGGCCATTGACACGCACAAATGAGTCCTCGAGCAAAGCATCGGAGGTGGTCTTGGGAATGCTGACATGGACATTACGGATAAAGCGGTTATACAGATCGATGGTGTACGGCTGCTGTATTGGCTGCCCGAACAACTTCACGAGCAATGTCTGGATAAGGCCGGTGAAGATGTCCTGATTAACCCCTTCCCATTGCCGGGACGCGCGCACCTCTAGAGAGGCTGCACATCGCACAATCGATGCATTATATTGTCTGAATCGGGCCGAGAAAGTGACTCGGGAAGTATAGGGAAACTCCTTTCCCGGGTAGAGCTGTTCAAAGGCTCGCCTGATAATCGCACCGTCCATGACGTCTTGAGCAGAAGCAGCTTTTTATTCTTTGTCAAAAACCGTCTGTCAAAGACGGGCGGCGTGACTGGATGATTCCAGAGAGAATCATCTTTGCAAGCCATCCCAGCTCTCGACTGCGGTTTTTAATCATGTTCAGCATTCCATGAGAGGTGTGAATTATCAGACACTTACGCCATCCGCCGTGAGTCACACGAGTGGAATGCTGACATTTCAATGCTCCAATTCGTATCTAAGGATCGCTGCAATCATCCCTATGTCCCGCAATTGGACACCTTCCCGTGTTTCTGTCGAGATGAGGCGAACTGTCACGTTCGTCCGCTGCGCGAGATGCTCAAATTCCTCTATCTTCTCGTCTGACAGATTCTCCGAGAGGATAAGCGTATCCACAACCCCCATCTCGAGGAAGGAGCGCACTTCGGCATCACCATAAGCAACCAGCTTCGGCTTTGTTGCCAGCAACTCGAAAAAGCGACCCATGATTTTCTTCTCTTCGGCGATCTCTTCCTGCGCGAGAACATCCTGACTCTTGTCAAGAAGTTCCTGCAGACCGAATTCACCGGTGTACGACAAATCCTTCACTGCAATGATTTTCTTCTTGACATCTCCGGTGACATAATCGCGACCGAGGAAGTCATTAACCGTTATGTTTGGCCCACCGACGATAATGCCTTTCAGCCCTTCCTTATTCAAGAATTCTTCTTTCATGTACTCAGCGATTTTCTTGAAGTGCTCGACTTTTGCACCTTCCCTGATTTGGGCAAACCTGTGCGCACTTTGGCCACCAGCCTTTGTTTTTCCCGGCACTTCTGAATGTGTTTTCACAAGCGGGATGATGGTCTTACCCTTCAAGAACGCCAGCATGGCATCACGCCTATCGATGACGACCATCCCATAGACTTCCTTTGTCTCGAGCAGCTCCTCGAGCGGCTCAAGCTTGAAATCCTTATCGCATCGATACATCCGTATCTTGAGTGGTACTGCCGGCTCAATGCTCCAGACTCGTACGTCAGATTGTCCCTCGCGTTCAGCGATATTGCCGGAAAAGACCGCAAGGCCATTTTCAGGTGTCCGCTTGAACAGGCGCAGGTGCTGGATCATCCTCTCGAGAGCATCAATGACATTTTTCCGTGTCGACGTGGATTTGATGTTCTCAGCTGTGCCCTGTTCCTGTGCCAGATGGGAAATGACCTTATTTAAGTCATACCCTGCCGGAACATAGACAGTCACGAGTTCTGTATGCCTCCCACGACAGGGCTTGAGCTCTTTGATGAGTTTCTTGAGTTCAAAGCGTTCCAGTGCAGTAAGGCTCATACACGCTTGGAACTTGTGATGGTTTAAATATGTGTAGGGGAACTCCAAACAATCACAGCATCTGGCTTGGCCGATTCCATAACCTTTAAATACCCTTCACTTTTTCCTAGTCAGAGCACGAAAAGGGGCTGTGGGGTAGCTTGGCCATCCTTTCTGGCTTGGGTCTTGTTGGGTAAGAAACCAGACGACCCCGGTTCAAATCCGGGCAGCCCCACTTATCTGGAGGAATCACGATGGTAAAGGCTAAAACTGGACTGACGAGCGCGAAACGATTTGGAGCACGATATGGCCGGCGCGTGAAAGAGCTTTTTGAGAATGCCGAGAAGGAACAACGGAAATTACATAAGTGCCCTTATTGTCATGCAATCAAGGTCAAACGCACTGCAGTCGGCATATGGGGCTGCCAGAAGTGCTGCGCAAAGTTCAGCGGTAAGGCATATGTTCCATACGAGAAAGCGCGGTCCGCAGGAGTGGAAGAGGCAATAACTGAAGAGTCCCTTGAAGAAGAACCGGAGATTGCCACGGAAACAGGTGAGCAGTAATGGCAACCTACAAATGCATCTCTTGCAACAAAAAAGTGGGTATGGAATACCTGCAGAAAAAAATCAGATGTCCGTATTGCGGAAGCAAGATGCTGTTCAAGCCACGGACAAATCCGACGAGTGTCGCTGCTGTGTAATGATGAAATATCACGCCACCCTTTCTTTCCCAGTGGCTCTTTTTGCGTGCTATGCGCCTGAAGCAAGGACAGATGAACGTGTTGCCGTTGCAGTATCCAAGACCAGGGACCAATGCACAATAGAGATTGCAGCAGCAGACCCCACCAGCCTGCGCGCAACATTAACAACATTGACAAAGCTCCTTGGGGTCTATGAGAAAATTGGGATGATTGCCTGATGGAACAACCAGTGTCAAAACAAACTGAGCAGAAGCTGATGCAGCTGCAGCTACTCGAGCAGAGCATGCAAAATGTGCTTGCCCAGAAGCAGCAGTTCTCAAGTCAACTAGTCGAACTCGAAAATGCATTGAAAGAAGTCCAGCAGGTCGACACCGCGTACAAGATCGTCGGAAATATTATGGTACTGACAAAGCAGAAGGATATTGTTGATGACCTGCAACAGAAGAAGGAACTCATTGACGTCCGTATTCAGTCACTGGATAAACAGGAAAAGAAGCTCCGTGAAAGGGCGAGCGCTTTGCAGGAAGAGGTTATGAGCAAGTTAAAGGGGTAGAGGACATGACAACTGAAGAGTTAATAAATGACATTATAACTGTACTGGTTGAGCTGGGCAGTGATACCAGCATCCCGCGTAACGTCAAGCTGAAGCTCACCACAGTTGCCACCATTCTGAGGGAACCAGCAGAGCCCTCCATTAAAGTGGATAAGGCATTGCAGGAGCTTGAAGAAGTTACTGACGATAACAACCTCCAGCCTCACGTGCGCACGCAGATATGGAATATCGTGAGTATGCTTGAGAAAACAGCATAGTTACTTTTTCTTTTTCCAGAATTCCCGCACCAAGGCCGCATTGGGAATGTAGATACTATCTTTATTTTTCGTCTCGAGGATAGTCTGCACGAGAGTAATGGACTTGACCCTACCCTCTATGTCCTTGACTTTGATAATATCGCCTTCTGTAATGGTTCCACGTTTGTAGAGAAGCAGACCACTTACTGCATTGGGGATGAAATCACGCAGACCGAGCAAAAGCCCAATGAGGCAAAATAACAGGATACTACCGAGCAATGTATACAGGACAATGTTCTCGATACCGAGCTGCTTGAGTGCAATGAGGAGTGTCATGACATAAATCAGCCATTTCGCTGCGCCACTGAGCAGCTCTTCAAGCATGACCTTTGTGCCCAACATCCTCCTGAACAGGATGTTGAGTTCAAGCTCATGGAGGGTCCGCCCCACTGTTTTCTCCACAAGCTTACCGATGATACCGCCAATCAGCAAGACTGCGAAAGCCATCAGAAGCTGTGCGGCCAGTTGGTATAAAGGATTCATTGCTCGTCTATACCGTATCTTTATAAATACTTTTTGCCTTGCCCCCGCATATGGATGTAGTGGGCAAGAAATCAATCATGGATCAGATTAAAGAGCTTGAGCGCGAAATAAGCCAGACAAAGTACAACAAAGCCACTCAGCATCATATCGGCCTTGTCAAGGCAAAAATCGCGCGGCTCAAAGAGAAGCAATTATCACGCAGCAAAGGGGGACCAAAAGGGGAAGGATACTCAGTCAAGAAATCAGGCGATGCAACGGTTATCCTCATTGGATTTCCATCTGTGGGGAAAAGTACGTTGCTGAATAGCCTCACTGCTGCGAAATCAACCGTGGCCGCCTATGAGTTCACGACATTGACCGTCATTCCCGGTACGATGGAATGGAAAGGCGCCCGAATCCAGCTCTTGGATGTGCCGGGAATTGTGCAGGGCGCAGCTGTGGGCCGCGGTCGTGGACGGGAAGTTTTGGGCGTCGCCATGAGCGCGGACATGGTGCTGCTCATGGTAGATGCCTTACATCCCGAACACGCAGACATACTCGTCAAAGAAGTGGAGGATTACAACCTCCGCCTCAACCAAAGGAAGCCTGACGTGAAAATCATCAAGACATCCAAGGGTGGGCTCGATATTGGCACGACAGTGAAAATGACGAAGCTGCCCATTGAGACTGCCAAGAGCATCCTTCGTGAAATGAGCATTGTCAATGCGCAAGTGGTTATCCGCGAGGATATCACTGCAGACCAATTGATTGACATTATCGAAAACAACAAGAAGTATATCCCGGCAGTGACTGTCCTCAACAAAATGGACCTGTTGCCGCAGGATGCGCTTGAAGCAGTCAGGCGTGGGATTAGTGCGGATATCTGCATTTCCGCTGACCAGCGAGTAAATCTTACCGAACTCAAGGACCTTATTTATAATCGGTTGCAATTTATCCGTGTTTATACAAAAGAAGCTGGCAAGAAAGCAGACATGAATGAGCCGATTATCATGCTGGAAGGGACAACAATCAAGGATATCTGCAACAAACTCCACAAAGATTTCGTGACAAAATTCAAATTCGCCCGTATCTGGGGCTCATCCAAGTTCCCGGGCCAGATTTTTAAGAACATGGGCTATGAACTGAAAGATGGGGACGTTATTGAAATTCATGTGCGATAAGTTCACAGAAGAGGCCTGACCACGTCTCTGTCAATCCTGCCCAGCACATGCTCAATCTTTTCGCGGAGTTCTGCATTACTCGTAGCACGGTGTATCTGTTGCAGGAGGTCGATAATCTGCCTAAAGAAACGGACAATATCACCTTCAGGCATGCTTGTCACATCAAGCAGACCACAAAAGTCATGCTGCTCAAACCAATGGAGGAGCATGGGCTCAAGTCTCCGACACTTGGCATGCTCAAAAAATTTGACCAGTGTTTTGTTTTGTCTAAGTTTCTGCAGCAAAAGTGACGTATGCTTTACAGGCAGCTCTTTGAATTCAACACCTCTCTTCTCCTCATGGACAAGGGCTGCACAGAGAAGTAGCAATTCCTGGACAGTGAACAGGTCTGCAAATTCTGTCGCAAACAATTCACCGACAAGCAATTCCTGCGTGTAAATCTGCCGTGCGAATTCTCCCTTTTCAGTCAACACCTCACCGCGAACATAGCCTAATCCCTCCAGTTTCCTCCGCTTGTGCTCAAAGCTGGAAATGATAGCCTGACTACTCTGGGTCCCTTGCCGCTGATAAGAATAAAAACTGCTTTTGAGGATGACCTGCCTTTCATCCGGTGTATGGTTGTGAAGTAGGTTGAGTACTGTATTGTACGACAACCTGAATTGACTCTTGATCGGTTCTTTATCTTCTGTGATAAGGGCCTGGATGCGCTTGACGTCGCAGAATTCCCGATCAACAAGCGACACGACGAACCCGACGTTATCAAGGCCACGGCGACCGGCACGGCCAGCGAGCTGGAAGTACTCCTTGGGATTCAGATACCGGAAATTGATACCGTCATATTTCTCAAGACTGTCGAAACAGACTGTTTTTGCGGGCATATTGATACCGACAGCAAATGTCTCTGTGGCAAAGAGGACACGAATAAGACCCATGCCGAATAATTCCTCAACAAGTTCCTTGAGGATGGGCAGGAGGCCTGCATGGTGAAATCCAACTCCTTTTGCAAGCGATGTCCGGAGATGGTGCGTCGTGGCAAGTTCTGCAATGGCTGGGTCTGTCTTCTGCAATTTCTCGCGAATGTATTGCTGGACCGTCGCGGTTTCCTGCGGCTTCAGGAAATGCATATCCTTCAGGCTTGTTGCTTTTTTCTCGGTCAGGGAACGACTGAAGCAGAAGAAAATGCATGGAATCCTGTTCAGAGTTTTCAGTTGCTTGATAAGGTCCAGATGGGACTGTAACTTGCGCTCCACTTTACATCTCTTTTTCCGGTCATACCGTGGATATTTGTCGAGCTGTGCCTGCTCATGGAGCTGCCGGAAATCACATAACCCTTTCTCAAGATCAAAGAATTGGTGCTGCAGTGGAATGGGACGTTTCTTTTCAACCACAATGTCCACCTGATGCTTCTGGATGTGCTGTATCCAGTTCGCAAATTGCCGTGCATTAGGGATTGTGGCGGACAGGCAGAGGAAACGTACGTGCTTCGGTGAAAAAATTATACTTTCTTCCCAAACGGCACCACGCTCAATGTCTGCCAGATAATGAATCTCATCAAAAATGACGTAGGACACATCAGAAACTGCCTTATCCTTTGCAAGAAGCATGTTTCGGTAAATCTCAGTAGTGAGAATAATGACTTGCGCATGGGGATTAATGGACACATCGCCAGTTAGTATCCCGACTTTATCAGCACCATAGGCCCGCTTGAAATCTGCATATTTCTGGTTGGACAGTGCCTTGATGGGCGACGTATACATGATTTTCTTGCCTGCTGGCAGATACTTGTCAATAACATAATCTGCTATGAGCGTCTTGCCAGTGCCTGTCGCTGCAGAAACAACAACGGAATGGCCTTTATCGATAGAATTGATGGATTCTATCTGAAAGCGATCTAAGGTAAATCCTTTGAATTGCATATCCCCACTTATCGTCTTGAGAATATAAACCTGATGGGTTTATGTGAACTACCCCGCAGCAAGCTGCGGGGCATCCTGCTTCACCGACAGAAGTTGCACGTTTTCGTGTAGCGCTTCCATCTCCACAGGCGCTGATTCGGGT
>JACQSS010000003.1 GCA_016211195.1 Candidatus Woesearchaeota archaeon | reverse complement strand
GCCATCAATTATGTGAGCATTGGCTTCCTTCTCTTGCAAGCAAAAAGGGGATTCCAAGAGGAATTTTTGCCATTATTTGATGAAAGTACATGCGAGCCGATGGCCACGGAGCGCAAGCGGAGGAACTTTTCAATGGGACGTTGCTTCAGGCAGCGTTCAAAATCTCGCGTTTGCTCGGGTGAGCATAGGTTCAGCTTGTACTATCTCAGGTGCAGAGTGGCACCTTCCCGTAAGTACAGTCAGACTTCGTCTTCGGTGGTTGGCTTCACTCTGCTCGCCAACGAACGTCCCCTTCCGCTTGTACTCTTTACCATAAAGAGGCTTCACAAAATTGATGCTCACCTACTTTTTGAACACTACAACTGCTTCAGTCAGAGAGCTTTCCACAGCTTCGCGACGGGTTCCTGTGCGACGTGAAGCATGAACTCAAGACTTGTATGGGGTGTCGTGTGTACTGTATACTTTTTTCGTTCCAGCAGACGCCCAATATCTGCAATCACTTTGGTTGCAAAGCTACGGGAGCTCTTGCTGTCTGAAAGATGTGCAAATGAGTGCAGGACGACTGCAGAGATGCCGACTTTCCGTGCCAGCCACGCGATCTGGTCAGCTGCATGCGCGCTGATATGCTTTTTTGCTTCATCTTCCTTCTCTGCGTGGATAAACGCAACAATTCCTTCTGGAAAGAACTGTTTCTTGCCAACGGATGATTCCGAGTACCAGTAATCCCAGCAGTGAAAAATGAGCAGTTTCATTTTGCCAGTGTCAGCATGATGGCTTTCTGCATATGCAACCTGTTCTCCGCCTGGTCGAAGACAATTGACTGCTTGCCATCCAACACAGAAGCAGTCACCTCTTCGCCCCGCGTTGCCGGGAGGCAATGCATGAACAGGGCATCTCTCTTCGCATGTCCCATCAGTCTGTCATTGATCTGGTAGGGTGTGAATGTTTTGATACGTTTCGGTTTCTCTTCTGGCGCAACATGGTAGCTCATCCACGTATCAGTATAAATGATGTCAGCATCCCTAACGGCCTCCCGTGGATCTGGTGTGATGACAATCATAGCCTTGCTTTTCCTGCCTGCCTTCTGTGCAAAGTCCTGTACCATTGGCAATGGTTCACTGCCCTCAGGGCAGCCTACGGAAACATCAAAACCCACCAATGCTCCCGCGAACAAGAGTGAATGGGTCACGTTATTGTTGCCATCACCGACATAAGCAACTTTGAGCTTAAGCGATCTTTTTTTTTCTATGATAGTCAGAAGATCTGAAAGTACCTGACAGGGATGGGAGAAATTGGATAACGCATTGATGACTGGTACTGTTGCGTATTTTGCCATTGCTTCCAGCGTCTCTTGGTCATAGACCCTTGCCATAATGAGATCAACATACCGCGATGCAGTCCGCGCAGTATCTTCAATGGTTTCTTTTCCCTTGCCTAAGGGTGAGGTGCTGACATCATAGAAAATCGCATGCCCACCCAATTGCGTCATGCCAACTTCAAATGAAACACGGGTTCGGAGACTCGGCTTTTCAAAAAGCATCAGCAATGACTTGCCCTTCATCTTCTGCGCATATCTTGCAGGGGCTTTCTTTATCTTCCTTGCCAGCGCGATGAGTCCAAGAATCTCTTCTTTTGTCAGAGAACTGAGGGTAAGCAAATGCTTCATCGCCGCATCACCTTCCCCAGAAACCCGTCCAATGGCGTATCAAGCTCTTTGAGCGAATACGTTACCCGCTGTGCAGGCTTGTTGATTTTTATCAGCCGGCCAAGATCTATCGGAGTGCCGATCAGTACTGTATCGCATGGAACCTTATTGATTGTCTGTTGCAACTCATGAATCTGTTTTTCCCCATAGCCCATTGCAGGCAGCAATACCCCAATGTCCGGGTATTTCCTGAATGTGTCCTTAATGGACCCGACTGCATAGGGACGCGGGTCAATAAGGGCCTTGCACCCATGCTGCTGCGCAGCGATGGTTGCAGCGCCGTAGCGCATCCCGCCATGGGTCAATGTCGGCCCATCTTCGACAGCAAGCACCTTCTTGCCCCTGAGCGCTTTGGGGTCGTCCAATGCAATCGGTGATGCGGCATGGATGATTTTCGCGCGTGGGTTGAGCCTTTTCAGATTGAGCTCAACTTTTCTGACATCGTCCTTCTTTGCAGTGTCCACTTTGTTGATAAGCAGGATATCTGCCATGCGTACATTGGTTTCTCCGGGATGATAACTGTCTTCGTGGCCAGCACGGTGCGGATCTGCGACGACAATCTGCAGGTCTGATTTATAAAATGGGAAATCATTATTACCTCCATCCCAGATAATGACATCTGCTTCCTTCTCCGCCTGCCGTAAAATGATCTCGTAATCGACGCCTGCATAGACAATAATGCCATTCTTCAGGTGAGGCTCATACTCCTCACGTTCTTCAATAGTACACTGGTATCGTGCCAAATCGTCATATGTCTCAAAGCGCTGACAGACCTGCTTGACCAAATCACCATAGGGCATAGGATGACGGATAGCAACGACTTTGTATCCCTTGTCCTTGTACCACTTCGCTATCTTCCGGGAAGTCTGGCTTTTTCCTGAACCAGTCCTGACTGCGCAGACAGAGACGACAGGTTTGCATGACCGCAATTGCGTCTCCCGCGGGCCAAGAAGTGCAAAATTTGCACCAGATGCCATAGCAAGGGATGCTTTATGCATCACATCAAGATGGGATAGGTCGCTGTATGACAGAAAAACATAATCGATCTTCTGCTCCGTAATGAGTCTGGGCATATCCTCTTCTGCGAGGATGGGAATACCCCGTGCATAACGGGAACCAGCCAGCTGCTTGGGGTAAACCCTTCCTTCGATATCAGGAATCTGCGCTGCAGTGAATGCGACCACATCAAATGTGGGATTGTTTCTGAAATAGACATTAAAATTATGGAAGTCGCGTCCAGCTGCCCCCATGATAATTGCTTTATAACTATTGCCCATCTGTGTTCACCTCACAACCAGAGTACCTGCCTTTCCTTTCAATGCCAGCTCAACATGCTCAGGATCTGTTATAAGGACAGACGACCCACCGTGCTGCAGAAAAGAGAGTGCAGCCATGATTTTAGGCCCCATGCTGCCGGCAGGGAATTGCCCTGCTGCAAGATGTTTCCTGCATTCAGCAACAGTGAGTGCCGTCACCTTGCGCCGGGCAGGTGACAGGTAATCGAGATAGACAGCATCGGCAGCTGTCAGGATAATGAGACGTTCTGCTTTGATGGAGGTTGCCAGCAATGCACTTGCCGCATCCTTGTCAATCACCGCCTCAATCCCTTGTGAGTTGGAAACTGGGATACCACCGCCACCTACTGCAATGACAATGTGACCAGACTTCGTCAATGTCATAATGGCTTCCGCCTCATGGATACCTCTCGGCATTGGAGACGGCACAACCCGCCGATAGCCCCGACCAGCGTCACTGACATAAGGGATATGGCGCGTTTTCCACTCAGCAGTTTTTTCTACAGAGTAGAAGTCACCAATAGGCTTTGAGGGATGAGCGAATGCATGGTCTTTTTGCGAAACCGTAACCCGAGTGAGAACGGTCACGACACGGACCCTTTTGGCAAAAACATATTCAATTGCCTGTGACAATAAGTAGCCAATCTCACCTTGTGACTGTGCGACGCAATAGTCCAGCGGCACATGATATGCTTTTGTCCCCGCTACTTCAGAGCGGAGCAGCAGATTACCCACTTGCGGTCCGTTGCCATGCGTCACGACAAGATCATATCGTTGATGCAAATGCACAAGCGCGGTCATTGCTTTCCGGGCCTGCAACTCCTGTGCGCGGATATCCTCGCTCTTTTCTATCAGCGCATTGCCTCCCAATGCCACGACTGCAATCGGCTTCATGTGCTTTTCCACGTTTTCAGCTTTAATAAAGATAACGGGCGCAATCTTAATATAGGGCCAATGCAAGCGGACAAGGCATGCAGATCACTGAAGCGCTGACATTTGATGATGTCTTGCTTGTTCCCAAACGATCATCAGTGTCAAGCAGAAAAGATGTCAGTACCCGGACCCAGCTGTCACGTCATATCTCCCTTAACATCCCGATTGTCTCCTCCAATATGGATACAGTGACTGAACACAAGATGGCCATTGCGCTGGCGCGGGAAGGAGGTATTGGCATCATCCACCGGTTTATGCCTATCAAGACGCAGGTCAGGGAGGTCCAGCTCGTGAAACGCGCGGACAATCTTGTCATCGATACCCCGTTCACTATCAGTCCGGATATGACACTACGTGATGCAAAGGAAGCCATGGAACAGCATCAAGTGTCTGGACTGTTATGCGTTGATGATGACTCTTTCCTGATGGGCATCCTGACCAGACGTGATATTGCCTTTGAGGAGAATCTTGATACAGTCATCCGGACTATTATGACACCAAAGGAACGCCTCATTACTGGTCAACCCGATACATCATTAGACGATGCACGGAAAGTTCTTGCAAAGCATCGCATCGAGAAACTGCCTTTGGTCGACGCAACAGGGAAACTCAAAGGTCTCATCACTGCCCAGGACATTGTCAAGCGACTAGAGCACCCTCTCGCATCCCGTGATGAGAAAGGGAGACTGCTTGTCGGAGCTGCTGTGGGGGTTAAGGAAGATTTTCTTGAAAGGGCGGAAGCGTTGGTCAGGGCTGGGTGTGATGTGCTTGTTGTGGACATAGCCCATGGGCACTCCGATTTGGCGATAGCCACTGTCAAAGAACTGAAGAAACGCTTTACTGTTGACATCATTGCGGGAAATGTGGTAACTGCAGACGGCACACGAGACCTGATTGAGGCTGGTGCAGATGCGATAAAGGTTGGTGTCGGGGGTGGATGTTTTGCTGCAGGAACACGAATACTCATGGCAAATGGTCTATACAAAAACATAGAGGAAGTCAGACCTAGCGACCGTGTCATCAATATGGAGGGCAAACCAGTAACGGTTTTGCGTTCTTTCTGTACCGGAATTAAAACAGTGCATAGCATTAGAAGCTCTCTCTTCTATGAAGAAACATATGTGACACCTGACCACCAATATTGGATTGGTGATTTGAATACGAATTCGGTTGAGACCATGCAAAGCAGGGGATACGCTTCACTTCTCCAAGTGCAAAGCAAAACTGTACCGAAAGTATCCAAATATAAGTGGAAACAGATTCAGGACCTAAAACAAGACGTGCTTCTCATGCCTAGAAACATGAGCTTTGAGTTACCTGATTCATTTGAGATACAACTCAAAAAAAGAAAAAGCGGTAATCACAAAACACTGCAATATGAGGTTGACACTATTCTCAAGCCCACATATGACTTGGGTTATATCTTCGGGACATTTTTAGGGGATGGTTCAGCACATACAGCAATTATCAATGATAACTCCCATATAGGCTCTGTACGGTGGTACTTTGGAAAACATGAACAACATAAAGTTGAGAAGTTGACAAGATGTATTTCTTCCATGTTTGGTAAACAATGTAAAATCTACGAAAGGAAGAATATATTCATCGTTATCCTATATTACAAACCGTTTGCAGAGTTTTTACAAAGGTTTGGAAAGAGACAAAACAAAAATCTCCCTGCTGAATTTTTGAGTCACAATAAGGAGTATTTAAGAGGAATATTGGATGGACTTATTGATAGCGATGGTAACATTGAACCTGAGGGGAGAGTGCTCTTTCATAACACTTCCCGTTATCTTATAGAGCTGTTTACTATTTTAACATACCTCTTGACCGGGGTTTTTCCAAACAATGGAAAAAAGGCGCGCCGGGTAGGGGGTCTGAATACTGTTATGGAGAATCTCCATCAAAGTTATGTGGCAAGCATTCTTAATACGGGAGCAAAACGGCTAACCAAGGATTACCAAGCAATAAAACTCCTTGAGAAACAGGAAACGAGTATATATACTGAGGTGTATGATTTGGAAGTCGCTTGCCCCACACACAGCTTTATAGCAAATAATGCCATTGTCCATAATTCAATCTGTATTACCCGTGTTGTCACGGGTTCAGGCGTTCCCCAGTTGCAGGCAATCCTCGATTGTGCACAAGCGGCAAAGCAGGCAAACATCCCGATTATCGCCGATGGGGGCATTAAGACCTCTGGTGACATCACAAAGGCACTTGCAGCGGGTGCACAGAATGTGATGTTAGGCAGTCTTCTTGCAGGCACAGATGAAAGCCCTGGTGTTACGATCATCAGGAATGGCATCAAGCAGAAAGTCTGCAGGGGCATGGCATCATTCGGTGCCCAGTTAGGCAGGAATGAGCGCGAAGGAAAAAAAGATGAGCCTAACGACTATGTTCCTGAAGGTGTGGAAGCAATGGTCCCGTATCGGGGGAAGGTTGCTGAAGTCATTCACCAACTTATTGGTGGTTTGAGGTCTGGCATGAGTTATTGTGGCGCACAGACATTGGAAGAGATGCAGGAAAAAGCACAGTTCATCAAGATGAGTGCAGCAGGATTGCGGGAAAGCCATCCCCATGATGTAAATGTCGTGAAGTGATAATTCACCGCGGCTTCATCCAAAAATAGGTTGGCATCATTTTTGTGAGACTAAAGAATGGGTAACATGGACAAGCGGAAGGGGTCGCTCCATACGGGAAGGTGCCACTCTATGTGGTTTATAGGATGAGCCGAACCGATGCCAACCCAGAGCGAAGCGGATTTTTTGGATGAAGCCAACAGAGCCAAAGCATTTAAGAATATAGAAAATGAGTATCTCATGTGAGTCCTCAAGCAGAAGATCAGGATATGCTGGGTTTTCTTGAGAAGGTCATTATTTATCTCCAGCAGGAATTTGGGCAGGGTCTCGCATTCAAGGCAGTCCCCTATGGGCAGGTCCACGGTTCCTATGCCCTTACGATGGCGTATCAATCCCACGAGGAGGTGCAGTATAATCCCTACTTTGTTGTCAGCCCGCTGGGTCAAGGTCGGTACCGCATTGAGATATTTCCTGAGGGGACTTTGCGGAATATTGCCCGCTGGGCGTTGCATGAGGCATTGATTGAGCACGGTGGTAGTCTGCTTGATGATGACAGCAGGCTCGGCAAATGTCATATTCTCTTCCCGCTTGAGAAACGGCTTGGTCGGCTGGCCAAACAACCCTTGCGTGAATACCGGGAACTCTGGACAGATGCACAAGCTGACAAAAAGACCGAAGCGAAAAACGTTGCACCGGTCAATCTGGCTGATGTCGGGGGACTGGTTCCCATCAAGAAGGAGCTGGAATACGTCTTGTGGGGACTGAATAATACTGATGAATTCATGCGTGAAGGCGGCAAGCTGCCCCGCGGCATCCTGCTTTACGGCCCGCCCGGTTGTGGCAAGACCTATCTTGCCCGTGCCCTCGCGACAGAAGCCAAGAGCCAGTTTATGTCCATTGATGCTGGTGATTTCTGGTCGCAGTATCATATGGCAGCCCCACGCAAGCTCAAAGAATTCTTTGCTGAATGCAAGAGCAAAAAGGAAAACCTGATTCTGTATATAGATGAGATTGATGTCCTCGCTGCTCCCAGGACAGAAGCAACGCAGGCAGCAGACAAGGACGAAAACCGTCTGGTGAGTGTCCTCCTGACTGAGATGGATGGCATGGGGACAAAGAAAAATATGATTGTCATGGGCTCGACGAATATGCACGATCCCCGGAAAAAAATTTGTGGCATCGACCCAGCATTGCTGCGTCCGGGCAGATTTGATAAACAGCTCTATGTGCCGCCCCCAGATGAGCAGGGGCGGGTAGAGGTTCTTGCCATCCACATGCGGATAAAGGAGGATGCTGCAGGCAAGCAGTTATTTCAGGATATTGACCTGCAGGCCATTGCGGAAAAGACCTGTGGAAAGACGTGTGCTGATCTGGAACAACTGCTGGCTGATGCATTGCAGAAACGTCTTGAAAAGCATATTGCGACCGGGCATGTACAGCCTCCGGTCACACAGAAAGGCATACTGGATGTGCTCTCAACCCATCATGCAATGAAGCAAAAAATAGGGTTCCAAAATGAGTAAAACGATTTTTGTGCCGCGGTTATCCCAACCGCAGCAAGCTGCGGGAATTAAATCCAGGCTCCATCCAAAAATAGGTTGGCATCCCTTTTGTGAGGCTCTAAAAAGGAGGGAAACAAAGCGGAAGGGGACAGCTCCATGCGGGAGGGACCCGCTTTGCGCAAACACAACAACGAGCCGAACCGATGCCAACCCGAAGCGGAGCGGAGTTTTTGGATGGAGCCCTAAATCCAGAAAGGATTAAAAAGGAGAAGCACGTCCTGTCTGAAGATAGCCCACCCAGCCACATGACTCTTCAAAATATTGGTGGACAGGCGGTCATTGAAGGAGTCATGCTGCGTTCTGCACATTATTGCGTTGTGGCTGTCCGTAGGGATGGACAAATCGTAACGAAGGTCGACAGTGTCAAACCATTGCGCTTCTCTTCAATTCCCGTCTTGCGTGGTATTACAGCACTTTATGATATGCTCATCCTTGGCATCTCATCACTTCTGTGGAGCACCGCGCAGGCCGAAGGTGACGGTGAGGAACTCGCGAAAAAAGATGTTTTTTTCCTACTTGCGTCTTCTGTTCTCTTTGCTGTTGTCTTTTTCATTGCACTACCATTGTTCATCACGTCAGCTCTCGTCTCGTCAGGCGCACTCTTTAACATTCTCGATGGCATCTTCCGTATGGGTATCTTCATCGGATATGTCGGCATTATTTCGCGCATGGAAGATGTCAGGAAACTTTTCCGCTATCACGGCGCCGAGCATAAAGTGGTGAACTGTTATGAGCAGAAAAGGAAAGTCACAGCCGAGAGTGCACGGACATGCTCAACAGTGCATCCGCGCTGCGGTACCACATTTGTCATGGTCATTCTGCTTTGTAGCATTCTCGTCTTCTCGTTATTCACTGTTGAGCATTGGATGCTCAAGATGCTTGTGCGTCTGCTCGTGCTCCCTGTTCTTGCTGGTCTCTCCTATGAACTTATCAAACTTGCTGCGCGTCTCCGTGACAATAGGGCGCTTCGCCTACTGATCACTCCGGGACTCTGGTTTCAGCAGCTGACAACTCGTGAACCGGGAAAGGAGGAGCTTGCAGTCGCGGTTGCAGCACTGAATGCGCTCCTGGAGAAGGAACATGCTGCAGCAGCTTAAGACTTTTCGTGACCTGTCGTATAAACACCTTCTCCTTGAGCAGGATGTCAAACCTTTCCTTATCTTTGTGTCTTTTCTCATAACATTTTTTATCTCCCGGGCCATCGTTTATATTTTTCCGACAGTCAATCTTATCGTTTTTGAATATCATATCCACCATTTTTATTATGGCCTAATCCTGCTTATTGTCTCTAATTACGTTGCATTGCTCACTCATCAGGAGAGGGCAAGGCGTTTCTGCGCTGTGCTCTATGGAATTGGCTTGGGTCTGGTTACAGACGAAGTAGGCATTCTCCTTACCTGTGGAACAGCAGGACGTTTGTGCGACCCATATGCGATTTATTGGTCACGCCTGTCCTTTGATATTGTTATTTACATTGGACTGCTCTTTGGTGTCTGGCTCTTTCTGCCACCGGTCTGGAGAAGGATGTGGCACTGGTACGGGGGGGCATCATAACGACATGTGCTCAATAGGGGTGCTAGGTTAATTTCGTACCATATGGAAATAAATCAGCACTCATGCAAAACTCTTATTAAGGACCAGTTCCATATGAAACAGTATGGAACATGACCCTGGGACCAGTTCTGCTTTCCAGGAATCGGTCCGTTTAGCATTTGCAAAGGCTAAAAACGATATTTTAACGAATTTAAACGAGATTAACAAGGTAAGAGAAGATATTATCTCTCTCAGGAAAGAAATTCAATTCCTAAAAGAAAAGAATGATTTTTTGACCGAGAAATTAAAGAATAGCGAAGAATTATCAAATATGTTAAGAAATAAGCTTTTCTCAAAAGAAGAAAAATACCCCATGGTTTCAAGTGGAACTAGTTCCACAGGAAATGAACGGGTCCTGAACAGTTCAGAAGAATCCCTTCTCCGACAGTATCGTCTCCATCGGCCAGAGATTGCCAAACGGCGGATGGTAGAACTGGTCCCAGAAACAGGTGCCGTCCCGCTTTTCACTCTTTATACGCGGCTGGTAGAAACGGATGAGCTCTGCGGTAAGACAACCTTTTACCGCTATGTGAAAGAGCTATGCGATGAGCATGCGCTGTTTGTGTTCCTTGAGCATGGTAAACGTATGGTCAGAAAGCAGCTTATGGAAACAGTTCCTTGATGATATGCTGTTTCACCGTGACGACGCCAGCTGTAGCACAATACGGGCATCGCGTTGGGGGCGTCTTCTTTTCGGGATTTTTCAGCCGAAACTCATATTTACATTTCCCGCATTTGAATGTCACCATACCGTTTCTGAAGCATGCGTTTTATTTAAATTTTTGGTGGTGTTCAGTATTCCCGGGCTCCCATGTTCGGAATACTGCAGCAAAGGGTCCCACTGAAAAGTTCACCATGGCCATCAATTCTGTGAGCGTTGGCTTGTTCTTCCGATAAGCAAAAAGGGGATTCCAAGAGGAATTTTTACCATCATGACCTGAAGCTCAATGCGAACCGATGGCCATGAAGCGATGGATAGGGGACTTTTCAACGCAACCCAGCAAAGGGCTTCATCCAAAAATAGGTTGGCATCATTTTTGTGAGGCTAAAGAATGGGTAACATGGACAAGCGGAAGGGGTCGCTCCATACTGGAAGGTGCCACTCGGTGTGGTTTATAGGATGAGCCGAACCGATGCCAACCCAGAGCGAAGCATATTTTTTGGATGAAGCTCCAGCAAAGAATACTTTTATATTCCCCATTCCTCTAAGTGAAGGGATGGGAAAAGAGGTCGTGCTTCGCGCAAAGGGCGTGAGGAAAGAATTCAATCAGCGTGTTGTCCTTGACAATGTCAGCTTGGAGATAGAACGCGGAGAAATCTTTGGCATTATCGGCATCTCAGGCTGTGGCAAAACGACATTGTTGCATACGTTTGTGGGTTTCTACGAAGCTGAAGAGGGAGAGCTCTTCATCTCGCAGGAGGGGAAAGAGCAATCTCTTCATGCAGACCTTTCTCTTGCCCGAAAAAGCTTTGGTTTTGCGCCTCAACACCCAAGTTTCTATCCCAAGCTTACTGTTCAGGAAAACCTTGAGCATTTTGGTATTCTGTATGGGCTTGAAGAAGAAGAACTTGATCCACAGATAGATGAACTTATGCAACTGACAAAACTCGATAAGGCAGCTGAATCCCTTGCAGAGCAATTGTCCTATGGCATGCAGAAGCGGTTGGGAATTGCCTGTGCACTCGTCCATAATCCTTCAATCCTGCTGCTGGATGAGCCGACAGCAGACCTTGACCCCATCATGCGCAAGGAAATCTGGAAATTGGTCAAGCGAATCAACAGCCGTGGGACCACCATTGTCATCGCATCGCATTTGCTCGGAGAGGTTGAGGAGATGTGTGACCGTATTGGTATGTTGCATAAAGGCAAGCTTGTCTACGTTGGTTCATTTTCTGATATGAAACAGAAATACGAGCCGCGGCAGGAGGTTACCATCCGAACGATGTCGCACCTCTACGATGCTATCATTGCCCGCCTGAAACCGATAGACGTCAATCCCTCTGCAGATATGTTGCATATTCTGACCACTGATCCGGAAAAGACAGTCAATGCCATCGTGCGTCACATCAATGATATGGGTGATAAGATAGAATATCTGCACGTTGCGCCGCCGTCACTAGAAGAACTGTTCACTCTTATTGAGGAGGAACGGCGATGAAGAAGTTCATACAGCTTGTCAGGAAAAATCTGCTGGTGCTTTTTCGCGGCAAGACTGCTGCGCTGCTCGTGCTGCTTGGCCCTATGTTTATCATCTTCCTGTTGGGCATTGCATTTGACAATACAAATACCTACTCCCTGAATATCGGCCTCTATACTACGACACAAACGAAAACAACAGACATGTTCATTGACCGGTTGCGGGAGCGCCAGTTCCATGTGCTCCCGCTCCAGCAGGAAGAGCAATGCCCTGAACGCATCAAGGATGGCTCACTGCATGCGTGCATTGCTTTCCCCGAAGGGTTCTCACTGCAGGAAAAAGGAAAAAATGAAATCTCCTTTTACGTTGATTATGGTCGTGTGAATCTTGTCTACCTTATTTTGGAGACACTGACCAATAAAGTAGCGGCCGAGTCGAAGGATATTAGCGTGAATCTTACGAATGTCCTCCTTGATAAACTTGAGAGCACCCGAAAAGAAATATTTACCAAGAGACCATTGCTCTCTGCGGTAGGCAGGCGCAATCGGGAAATCAATGAGCGTTTAACTGCGCTTTCCGGGGAAGTGCAGCGGCTTGATACAGCCATGCCTGCTTCGAGCGTCACCGGGCTTCTCATGCTTGCAGATGGGAAAAGTGTTGATGATGGTCTTACTGCAGTACGGACTTTTGTCTCTGTTGCGCGTGGCAATGTCAATGATGCTGAGCGTGCAGCAGCGGCATACACAAACCCGGACGGCTCCAATCCAGTGATGGAGGAGTTGCGCAAGGTAAAAGGTGCGTTAAAGGCGCTCGAGCAGGCAGCAGCCAGCGAGTTCGCTCCAACAAAAGAAACCTTGTCCAAAATCAAACTCGGACTTGGGGCTGTAGAGACGCAACTTACCGTCGTGAAAGAAAAACTGGCTGCCGTGGCAAAAGTGAAAACAAATGCTGACGCAGCTGCCAAAGAGATGACGCAAAAAACAGCTGAAACGATTGCCGATGTTCAGACCCTGCAAGGGACATTCGAAACAATTGACCAGAATATCGGCAGTATCCAGATACGAAATGCCGCAGACATCGTTAACCCTGTGTCGACGAACATCAAGGCAGTCAATGCAAGCGGGACACACCTGAATTACCTTTTTCCAAGCCTTCTGGCGTTGGTGATTATGTTTATAAGTCTTCTCCTCTCAACCACGCTTGTCGTCATGGAAAAGAATAGCCCTGCTTCCTTCAGAAATGCGATTGCTCCGGTCAGTGATGCTTCTTTTATCAGTGCGGCATGGATCACATCAATTTTGCTTGTATTGACACAAGTGGTCATCATGATCTTTCTCGCAGGGACAATTTTTAGTATCCCCCTGTATCATGCTCTCCTCCCCCTCTCGATAGGTCTCTTGCTCAGCGTCGCACTTTTCAGCGCAATCGGTATGACTATTGGCTATTTGTTCAACAGCGAGGAAACTGCAACCATCGCGGCTATTTCGTTAGGGACACTACTGTTGTTTTTCTCAAATGCCATTATTCCACTCGAAAGTATGCCACCATCGCTTTTCCGGTTTGTCGAATACAGTCCGTACCTCCTAAGTGAAGCGATCATACGAAAGGCGGCTTTCTACAATCTCGGTTTTGCTGCAGCTGCCAAGGAATTTCTCCTGCTTGTTGCCTATGTTGTTTTCCTCCTTATCTTTGTCTTTATGCTACAAACTGCTATCCGGCGGCATTTGGGGTATCGGTGGGTGCATATGCAGAAGCAAAAAATATTACGTTTTGCCAAGCCGGTGACTGAAGAACCGCAGGCGTATATCGTGCCGGACGAAGTTGGCGATTTGCTGGAACCGCAAAGCACAAAAAGGAAGAAGCGTACGAAGAAACCATGACTATTATTGCTGTGACAGGAACCCCGTGCACGGGAAAGACATCGCTGGCAACGGCGCTTGCGAAGGAGCTTGGCTATGAGTACGTTGATGTTGCGCAGGTCATCAAAGCCAATCATCTTGAAGAAAGCTATGATGAAGAACGGCAATGCGCTGTTGTTGATACGGAAAAGCTGGTCAGCACAGTGTGTGATATGTTGCGCAAGGGGAAGAATTACGTCATTGACTCTCATCTGTCCCATTATCTGCCCAACACACTCGTTGATTTGTGCATTGTCACGAAGTGTGACTTGAAGACGCTGAAGCAGCGGCTTGAGGATAGGAACTATTCCAAATACAAAGTTCGTGAAAATCTTGACGCTGAAATATTCGACGTCTGCCTTGTTGAAGCAATGGAAGAACAGGAACATGAGATACTCGTTGTCGATACGACACACTATCTTGATGTCAAGAAGACTGCGGAAGATGTGCTTGAGATAATAGAAAAGAGAAAGTCTGGCTAACACAGCACAAATCTTTATAAGGCCGCTTCCATGGATGCTTCTGATGAAGAAGACACTGTCATCCTTTGAGGTTGCATGCGTCGTTGAAGAGTTGCAGGTATTGGTTGGAGGTATTCTTGATTCTTTTACAATGCCTGACAAGAAAGAGCTCTTTCTCGGTGTCCATAAAGGGGGGAAGGCCTATATTCGTCTTGTTGCCGGGAAAGTTCTGTACCTGACGCATGAGAAGAAGCTTGCAGAGCGGCCCAGCGGTTTCTGTTCATTCTTGCGCAAGCATCTCGATCAAGCTCGTCTGATAAAGGTTGTGCAGGCCAGCGGGGAACGTGTTGTCTCATTTTGCTGCGAGGCGCGCGCTGGTGCCTTTGAGTTGGTCGTTGAACTCTACGGAAAGGGGAACATCTTGCTGTTGCAGGATGGATGTATCCTTGGCTGTGCAGAAACCAAGACCTGGAAAGATCGTGTGATTGCTGCCGGGGAAAAATATGCAGTTACTGCCAAGGCTGGGTTGGATTGGGAGCAAGTCTGCACTTGTTCTGCGCATGATTCATTGGTGAAAGCGCTTGCTGCAGACGGTGGGCTGGGTGGCCTCTATGCTGAAGAACTATGCCTGCGTGCGCAGGTTTCAAAGAATCTCTCACCAAAGGAGATTTCACCAGTGCAATGCAGGAAACTCAAGGATGTCTGGATGCGCATGGTCGACGAAAAGAAAGCCGGTTATTGTATCTTTAAAGAGGGGGCGCTCATTGATGTGACTCCTCTTCGGCTCCTGCAGCATGATGGTCTTGATGTACAAGAGTTTCCTTTGTTTTCAGATGCGTTAGCTTTTGCATGGGCGCAGGAGGAAGAAGCTGCTGATGTGGCCGACGTGCGGCGCAGGATCGAAAAGCTGGCAACCATCATTGTTGAACAGCAAAAAAATATTGCGTCTTGGGAAAAGGAACGCGAGGAAGCACTGCAGACTGCAGAGTACATCTACCACCACTACACTGAGGTGCATGCCCTTTTGGAGGCAGCACGGGCTGCGTTTGAGAGCAAGAAGCCGATGCCTGCTGCAGTTAAGGATGTTAAACAGAAGGAAAAGAAAATCGTTGTTGAATTATCACCTTGAAAAGTTCCCCAGCTATCGCTTCGTGGCCATCGGTTCGCATGCCGCTGCGTCTACTGTTGGCAAAAATTCCTCTTGGAATCCCCATTTTGCTTGCTAGAGTAACCAGTACCTGCTCACATAACTGATGGCCATGGTGAACTTTTCAGTAAGGTTGGCCGTAACGAACACTTTAAATACGAAAAAGTCCTTATAAATATTAATGAATCAATTCTTTGAGCGCTATCGTGCTCTGTTTGGCGATGTTGCTGTGCCACGGAAATCTCTGGCTCCTTCAATATGGGTGGTGAATCCCTGTGTGCTCAAACGGCTTGAACGTGAGAAATTTGTTTTTGATCCTATTCCATTTTCACCAAACGGGTATACTGCCGTTAAGGCACCTCACGCATTAGGTGCTACTCCCCTCTATTTGCTTGGCTACTATACTGTCCAGGAAGCAGCATCGCAGTTCCCAGCAGTTGTTCTTGATCCACAGCCCGGCGACTTTATCATCGACATGTGTGCAGCACCCGGCATGAAGACAATACAGCTTGCAACCCAGATGCATAATGAAGGTACCATCGTTGCCTGTGACATAAAAGCTGATAGACTCACCGCTTTGGTCAACAATCTTGAACGATGTGGCGTGTCATGCGCTCTTGTTCTCAATACCGATGCACGGAAACTCAATGTCATGGCAGACAAAGTCCTGCTCGATGCTCCATGCAGCGGCAATTTTGTAACAGACAAAACATGGTTGTCCCGAAGGAAGGTGGCTGACTTCCGCAACATGGCGCAACGTCAGCGTGAGCTCCTCGCTGCAGGTGTCCATTGCCTGAAAGGAGGTGGTGTCCTTGTCTATTCCACGTGTAGCATGGAGCCTGAGGAAAATGAAGAAGTCATTGACTGGGCATTGCGTACATTGCCTGTCACGCTTGAACGTGTCTCTGCCCCCATAGGCAGGTCAGGCATTGTGAATGTTTTCGGTACCATGTTGTCCCCAGACCTAACAAAGACATGGCGGATGCTTCCGCCGGAAACGCAGGGCTTTTTCGTTGCAAAGCTTCGTAAAAAATGAGATACAAAAACCTGATCATTGTTGGAACGTCGCACATTTCGCGGGAGAGCATCAAGGCAGTCACGCGCATCATTGAAGTTGAGCGTCCTGATATCATCGCAGTTGAGCTTGACAAAAAACGGTTTCTTGGACTGCTGGCAAAGGGTAAGCCTAAAGTGAGTTTCGCACGGCTCAGGAAGGTCGGCATGAAGGGCTATGTCTTTGGCTTGCTTGGCAGTTACGTGCAGCGACGGCTGGGGAAGTATGTTGGTGTGTCGCCCGGGACAGACATGCTTACGGCGATTGAGCTCGCTCAGAATTATGGCATTCAGCTGGCGCTCATCGATCAGGATATCGATGTGACATTGCGCAAATTTTCCCAAGCTTTCACAGCAAGAGAGAAGTGGCGCTTGGTCGTCGATGTGGTGAAGAGCTTCTTTTTCCGTCAACAGGAAATGAAAAAATTGGGCATAGAAGAAATTGACTTGTCAAGAGTGCCTCCACGGCGCCTTATCAAGAAACTGATTGAAAATGTCCGGGAACGATATCCAAACCTCTATCGCGTCCTGATAACGGAACGTAACCAGTATATGGCACGCAAGCTCTATGAGCTCATTGAGCTTAATCCCGGTAAAAAGATTGTGGCTGTCGTCGGGGCTGGTCATGAGGATGAGCTTGTCAACCTTGTCCGGCGCATTGAGGATCATCAGGTCGAATTCCTGGTGTAACCTTTAAATACCCCAAGACAATCCTCGTCGTGCATGAAGCGCACATTTTACATCACAACTGCTATCGATTACCCGAACAGTTATCCGCATATAGGCCATGCGTACGAGAAAGTGGTAGCCGATGCGCTCGCCCGGTGGAAGCGGCTGCTTGGTTTTGATGTGTTTTTCCTTACGGGGACTGATGAGCATGGCCAAAAACTGGCAACTGCTGCCGAAGAAAAAAAGCTCACCCCTCAAGAATTTGTTGATGAGATGGCACGCCACTTCATACAATTTGCAGACAAACTGGACATTTCGTATGATGATTTCATCCGCACGTCGCAACATCGGCATAAAGTTGTTGCAACAGAAATTTTCTCCCGGGTGCACAAGAAGGGCGACATCTACAAAGGATTTTATGAAGGTCACTACTGCATGCCCTGTGAAACATTCTATACTGAAAAGGACCTTGTTGTCGGCCATTGCCCCAAATGCAAACGTGAGGTGAAGTGGTTGAAGGAAGATGCTTATTTCTTTGCCATGAGCAAGTACAAGCAGAGGATTCTTGAGCATATCGAGAAAAATATCACCTTCATTTGGCCAGAGTCCCGAAGAAATGAGATTCTCTCCCGCCTTCAGGGCGAGGAGCTGCGCGACTTGTGCGTGTCGCGGTCAGGCATTACCTGGGGCATCCCTCTTCCCATTGACAAAAGCCATGTCATTTATGTGTGGTTTGATGCGCTGGTAAATTACATCTCTGCCATTGATTACCCAGGTGAAAAATTCGTCCGCTATTGGCCGGCACATCATGTTATTGGCAAGGATATCCTGTGGTTCCATGCAGTCATCTGGCCTGCCATCCTCCTCGCTGCAGGGATTCCTGTTCCACGCCAGATTTACGTCCACGGCTTTATCAATGATGAAGCCGGTGAAAAGATGTCCAAATCAAAAGGGAATGTCGTTGACCCGATACAGCTCATGGACAAGTATAGTGCAGACGTGCTGAGGTATTATCTCCTGCGAAGCACCTCTGCCGGACAGGATGGGAATTTCTCAGAAAAGGACCTCGTTGCGCGGAACAATACGGAACTTGCAAACGATTTGGGCAACCTCCTGTTACGTGTCTGCACTTTAATTACCAAGAACTGGGGCAGCGTACCAAAGGCAAAGCCAGTCCAGTTGTTTGATGCAGCGGAACTCGTTGCGTCAATGGACGAAGCAATGAACAGGTATGAGTTCAATGTCGCGCTTGAAAAATTGTGGGAAGCGATCCATCTGGTCAATAAGCACCTCAATGAGACTGAGCCGTGGAAAAAAAGCAAGGACGAGCAGGCCGTCATCCTTTATACAGCAGCCGATGCCCTGCGCATCATCAGCATTCTCGCAGAGCCGTTCATTCCACAGGCAGCAGCAGCTTTGCGCAAGACGCTTGGCGTGAGCAAAGTGACTGTCAAGGACTGCGTGTGGGGAAAGACAAAGGCAAAGACGACACTCGGGCCGCAGGAAATTCTTTTCCACAAGCGTGAATTCGCAGCAGCAAGGGTATTTCCGCTGGCGCTGGTTGTGGGAAAGATAACAGATGTCTCTCCGCATCCTAATGCAGACAAACTGTACCTGCTTAAAGTCGACATTGGAAGGTCAATCCAACTCGTTGCCGGGCTCAAGCCATATTATTCAGCAGCACAATTACTGGGGAGAATCATTATTGTTGTATCCAATCTTAAACCTGCAATGTTGCGTGGCGTGGAAAGTCAGGGCATGCTGCTCGCAGCAGATGACGGGAAACACGTTATTCCATTGACCTGCGGTGCGCCGCCCGGTAGCAAAGTCGAGCTTGATACATTTGTCGTGGGCGATGCGCAGATCACATACGATGAATTCGCGAAAATCAAGCTCACGGTGAAGGATGGGCATGTTCTCTTTGATCAGCAGGAACTCCATGTCCACCGCAAGCCCGTGACTGTCTCTGGTGTTGACGAAGCAAAGGCAACCATTAGGTAACTGGCCATCGTGAACTTTTCAGAGCACCACACCCTCACAACATTTATATAGCAAAAACCCGACATCCTTGTCCATGCTAAGAGGGGGAAGGGCTGGTCAGGTAACACTCTTTATCATACTTGGATTGCTCCTGCTGTTCATCACAACGCTCCTCTTCTATGCTCAGTTGTCTGACTTGTTCCGACAGCGGTTCACACCCTACGCGGAAGACGTTCCTTTGGAGGTGCTGCCCGCCAAGCAGTATGTCACCAGTTGCCTCGAGCAGACCATAAAACGAGGAATTGCACAGCTCGCGAAGCAGGGCGGGGTCCTCAATGGTTCCAGTTTCCTTTCTGTTCCAGCAGCACCGACTGAAGGCACTGCATTGTCTGTTGCTCCGGGATGGATTGTGCCGTACTGGTGGTATCTCTCGTCTCCAAATATGTGCAGCACATGCGAATTCCAGCAATTCACGCCACCATCTCCAGAGGAGCAGCTCGCTGCATACATTGCAGAGAACATCCATTATTGTACACCGGTGGGTGCTTATGCTGAAAAAAGTCCGGAGGTAACAGTCTCCATACAGGATGTCGTGCATGTCAATGTCTTGTATCCACTAACCATTACGATTGATGGCCGTAGCCATTATCTGTCACGGTTCTATGGTCGTGGAGATGTTAATCTGCCAGCATTATACACTGCTGCACAGGCTATCACTGACGAAGAGATGCATCAACGCTTCCTCGAGATACAAGCTATGGAACTTGTGACAGCATATTCTGGGCTCGACAGAAAGAAGCTGCCTCCAGTGTCAGAGACCGTATTTACGGCAAAACCGCTTTTCTGGCTGTCTTCTGATGTGAAAGCCATGCTGGAAAATGTCCTGTCCTCGTACATCCACCTTCTGCGGGCACAAGGCGCACGCAACGTCTTGCACAAACAAGTGAAAGTGCCCTATCAGGCAGTGCTTTCGCGGTTCTATGATTCATTCATTATCCCCATGACGAAGGCAATGCCGTACCAGACGCACTTTCAGTATTTTCCGACATGGCCTGTCTTTCTGGCGCTCAATGACAAGGGCGGCGTTGTTATGCCGGAGCAGGCATCTCCCCAGGTGCTGCCTATTCCATTAGTCGTGCAGCGGTATTCAACGGTCTATGATTTTTCATTCCCCACCCTTGTTGAATTGTATGATGAGGGTGCATTTGGTGGGGATGGCTTGAGCTTTTTCTTTGCGTTGGAAGGCAATGTCCGCGCTAACGGTCCGATGAATGTATCGGCTCAGCCAGAGGGTGGCACCTTCGATGAAGGGATGCTCTGTGACATCGCTCAACGCAATACCCGTAATACAACAATTACTGTACAGGATATGTCCGGCGAGCCGATCCCGGATGCAGTGGTCACATTCAGTGTAGGCGAAAGCTGTTCCCTCGGCGTGACTGATGAGCGTGGAGTGCTCAATGTTCCATTTCCCGTCGGTGTGGGACTCGTGTCAGTCATGGTTCCCGATGCAGTCAGTGTTGCCATTCCCCTTACCATCCGACTTGACGAAGAGACACATGAAACAATTACCATGGCCCGGGCCAAAAAAGTGCATCTCTCAGTCAGGACACGACAGCTTGTCCGCGACCCGATATGGCGGGTTGCCGGTGAAGGGACATTGACTCAGTCAGAGTCAGTGCTCATCTTCTTTGACCGTCATCAGGAAGATGGTGAAGGCCCCTTCCAACAGGTGGCTCAATTCGGCGATGAACAAGACGTTATGCTTGCTCCCGGGCACTATGATGTCCGGGTCATCAGGATGCAGGCAGTCAATGTGACGCTCTTGCCGAAGCAGCAATGTCTTGAGACTGGCGGAGGATTCCTCGGCCTGCAAAAGGAGCAGTCTTGTTTTACGATTCCAGAAGAACCGCTTACATTGGAGGCACCACCGTTGATGATCGAGACGAAGCTGACCCTCACACCCGAAGAGACACAGGCACGCAAACCTATTACACTGTATGCGCCGGCAATTGCCTATGATAAGCTGCAATCGCCTTCCTATGACGATATTTTTGTGGATCTTAGCGGGGTTTTCCCATCATGACATCAACCCACCTCGTGAAACCAGCAAAAAGAGCATTGTTTTTGGTACTTCTTATCCTTACACTGCCCGTCCACAGTGCAGTGGTCTGGGCTGAGCTTCGTAAGGCAAGTGTCTCTGGTCTGGATAATCTCGAGGGGTACCGAAAGGTTGTGCATGATCAGACAATCATTACTGCAGAAGGCAGGTTGACCGGAGACAATGACCTGGCACCAGAACAGTTTAAGATACGTGCGGAGGGGCGGTTGACACCATTCACGGATTGTGTGCGGCTCGCAGATGGGTACACACGATGCACATACAAGACCCATGAGAATACCATCGATGATGAAGCAAAAGTCTATCCATTCGCTGTGCAGCTCTACACTGATACCAATGCACTGGCGGATGAACGGTCATTGTCTTTGACTTATGACAATCAACCCCCGAAGATATTCATTGATGCCATCAGACAGAATAAGGGCGATGTGGGCATCACGGTGACCATCGAAGATATTGCCTGCCTTGCACCCGGGTGTGAAGGGAAGTGTGCTGGCATCAAAGCAGTTGACATAGATGGCCAGCGTGTTGCTGAAAATCTCACCGGTTGCCATGCGTCCCAGACCGTGTTCATGCCTGCTGCCGAAGAAGGCGTACGGACATTCATAATCCGTGCCATAGATTATTTCAATCAGGGTGTGACAAAAGACAGTGCACCTTTCTTTGTTGATGGGCATGAACCAGTCATCAATGAGAAAATCTCGGTTTTGCTCGATGGCCAGCCTGTGCAATTCATCGGTGAAGATGGCGTCAGAAGTGCATGGCTGAACATCATGGTTAAAGACCATGACCTTGCGTCAGTGCAGGCTGATCTGTCAGCTCTTAACAGGCTACCTGAATTCCAAGGTAGTTACAAGGAAAAGCAGGCTTCCTGCGCCCGCATGGCATCAGACCGGTTTGAATGCGTCTGGAAAGACATTTATATTTTGCCCGATAAAGGAACACTCTCTATCCAAGTCAATGCTACGGATATGGTCGGCAGGACAAGCACGAAACAGGTAACGCTCCAGCTGCGGCTTGATACGGACAAGCCAGTGCTGAAGCAATGGACGACCAGTGGCTGCAAAAATGACATTTGTTATGTCTCACCCAAGGATAATACCATTCGTGCTGATATCGAAGAGCGGGGCTCAGGCTTCACGCCGTTTGCCTTTATCGGCGGTGAACCGCGCTATCGTGTGGGCATTGGTGCTCATGAGTTATCTCCCGCCTACGGCGTGTTGTGGGCTGACAACTGCACAGGCCGCGGCAGCAGTTGGACCTGCCTCTGGCACCATGTTGATGCCCTCGGCCCGCACCTGCGCACGTTGACCATGACTATTCCGTCTTTATCGACTGACGATGCAGGGAATACATTCTCCGGTAATCCTGTCAAGCGCGTTGTTGTCGATGCCGAGCCTCCCGTTCTCTTGACAGCCAATGTGTCAAGCGACAAAGAAGGCCTTTTGCTTGAGGGTAGTCCTTTATCCATTGCAGCGGTCATCAAAGATGACACGAACATTAGAGGAACTGCTTATGTGCAGTCTGTGTTGGGCATCGCTGACCCGGTTTCCATTGAATGCATCCCGCAGGACAATATGCATCTCTGTTCATGGAACCAGCTCGGCAGGCTGCTGCCCGGGCCTATCCGGAGTGCACGGATAACACTGCTTTTCCATGACCTCGGGGGCAACAGCATCAATAAGACTCTCATTGTTGATGTCCTTGCTGCAGAGAAGGAAAAGAAGAATTATTGGTCCACTGCAGGGAAACCCACCCCTATGCCAAAGGTGCTGGACAGGGACACGCTCTTCTTCGAGCAACGTGTCTATTTCACTGTGCCGCTTGCTGGTCCGGACAATGCAAAAATCATTGATGGCGGCATTACCAACTGTGTAGACAACAACGGATTCTCGACGGTGCGCATTCTGTCCGCTGCGGACAAGACACTGACGCTGCAGGCAACTGTTGGTCCGCTTGCTGCTGATACATCCCTTGCACGGCTGCGGGCAACATGCACAGCATCTCTTGTCAGTGTTATCAATGAGGAGCGTCTGACGCAGCCGCAGGAAATCACCATCCCGTTAGAACTCCCGCTCGTTTCTTCATTAGGTCCACTGGATGACACACTTCGGCAGAAAATTGATGATGCCAAAAACTGGGATCTCTACGGTCTACGCAAAATCTTCAAGCCCCTTGAGCAACTCTATAAGATCGCTGAGCAGATTTGCTCTGGCCTCAATCTGTTTTCATCCGGTGCATTGAGTGGCGCATTAGGCGGCTTTGGGCTCATGGGTGGGGGGGCAAGCGGTGCACTCCTCAGCCAAAGTGCAGGGCTGGCTGCCCAGTCCAGCGGATCCATGTTCAATACCATGTTCAAGTATTGTCAATACCTCTCATGCGATAAGACGCTCTTTGGGTCATGGTACAACAACCTTATCAAAGAACCGGAATTTAGCAAGCAACGGCATCTTGGGGCAACTGCTTGGCCGCAAAATCCGAAGGATAATCTCTTCCTCAGCATGGCTACCGGTTGTATTCCCGGTGTCCTGTATAACCTCAATAAATATAAGCAGCTCCAGTGCATCTA
The DNA here is from genome assembly GCA_016211195.1 of Candidatus Woesearchaeota archaeon. Lineage (GTDB taxonomy): Archaea > Nanobdellota > Nanobdellia > Woesearchaeales > JAGVYF01 > JACQSS01. The sequence continues at coordinate 10,578 of JACQSS010000003.1, read as the reverse complement.
CGTCGATTGTCTCCAAAATCAGGTCAGTCAAGGTGTGCCGATGCAATACTGCGTGAACCAGCATGAGTATCTCAAATGCCGTTTCCTTTATGGGCAGGTGTTTGACCTCATCCCCTTTGCGCACGTGGTCAAGCGCATGGCCATTTACATGAAGACGATTTTCGCTAATCCCCTGTCTATGGTCTTTGGTCTTGGATCATTTGCTTGCGAGCAGCGGTATGCTGGTCTTGGATCTGATGGCATGATGTGTGCAATTGCACGGACAATGCCACAGGCATTGTCACTGGTCACGCAATTCCAGTCCTTTGGGCAATTCCAGAACGACCTGCTCCGTCAGGGGCGTTCACAGGATGTCTGTGCAAAGGTGGATATGGAATGAAACACGCGCTTCTCATCATTTTTTTTGTCACCATTCTTCTGCCTATGGTATTTGCTGCATTTGACCAGCAGTATAAGGAAGTGCCGCTCACCTATTTCAATGAAAAAGGGACACCCCAGTCCCCACGCGTCACCGAGCCCTATTTTCTTGCAAAGATTCCGCTCGATGACAAAGGCCAGGCGAGCTATGCATTGGTGCCGACAGCGAAAAAGGATATCATGTCCCGGAAAGTGCGATACACTGATGGCAATCTCATTGCCTATAATCCGGATGGTAGTGTCTATGCCGAGCTTGTCGGGCTCAGGACTGTTCGTGACAAAGGGGCGGTGGCAGATGCCAAGAACCAGTACATCGAGACCCATAATGGTAAGGGGGAATTGATTGAGAAATTGTATGCTGATGATGATGGCCGTGTCCTGCGCATGCCCTACCAGCAAGACCGGAAAGTGACAGCCCTCTTGTACGATCCTTCAGCCAAGCGGCCAGTGCCTGTTAGTCCCGACGCTGCGACCTATGTCCTTGAAAGGAATCCCCAGAACGGGCTTGCGCTGTTGCAATCATTCGGGAAAACACAGCCGGGTTTGCTCACCGCAGTTGAAAAAGATGGTTTGCTCGTTGACAACCGTAACAATCAGGTGCACTATGAGCTTGAGGATGATGCGCTCGTTGCCACCCGGACAGTGAACAATGTTGCATGGGGAATAAGGACATCACCTGATGGGAAAAAAGAGGCCTTGCTCAACGGTTACACGGTCAATGAAAATGTTGCCGCGGCGCTTGAGCAGACGTATGGTGCCGATATAACACGTTTTGACGGACGTACAGCAATTGCCGGTGACAGAAGTATTGTCATCGAGGATGGTGCTGCCCGGGTTCTTAGGGGTGGGACTGAAATCGAGCGCATCAGCCTTGTCACGGAGCAGGGCGTGCAGAAAACAGCCATTGAACGGCAACCGGGTAAGGTCGGCTACCTGCAGCGGGAACTGCGCTGGACTGATTCAGGAGGGGCGCACAAGAGTGTCGAGAAGAACGATGCCCAAGGCATACCGACGCAAGCCGATGAAGAGCTTGTTGACGGTAAAGGGAACAAATATTACATCCGGACAGATTTTGTTAATGGGAAACCATCTCTCTCTATGCAATATGACACCTCTGGTTATCCAGTTGCTCGCACCAAGTACGATACAGAGGGGAATCCTGTGCCCGAACAGTCTGCAGTTATTGAATATGTGACTCCGCATGGAAAAGTGTGTGACCCGACACGCGATTATTTGTGCACGTACCAGAAAGTGGACATGCGTATCAGGGTGGGCAAGACAATTGTGTCTGATGCCTGCCGGGCCGGAGACAAGGGATGCAGGACTGTTGCGTCTTGCACCAGTGACCCAGCATGTAATCAGGCCTATGGTGAGACCTTGCGCGCATACCAGCGCTCGAACCTGGGCATTGCACTGAACAATGCCTATCTGGCTGCACGGTCTGCGGAATTCTTCAATGTGAAGAATTTTGATTTTATTGAGAAGCTTTTCTCTTCTCAGTTTGGCAGCCTCCTGCTCGGTGAGCCCAGCTTTGGATATTGCGGCCAGTTTACCAAGCGTACCAGTGACGAAGGCGTTCTGGTTAGCGAGACTCGATTGAAGACATTGCTGGCGTATGTTGCTGGTGAACGCACGACGACGATTCATCCCAACAAGACGAAGGGGTATCTCTATAAACTGAATTATTTCGTTGATGCACAGGTTGAGGGCATTACATTTAATGTTGACCTGTATCGTGGGAGCACCATGGTCATAAGTCTTTCCATCGAGGATGCAAAGATCCCCAAGGGGCAGCGCACCAGTGCCAGAGGCCAGCAGAGCATTGTCCAGTACAGCAATAATTTCTATGACAAGATTTGTCTCCGCAGCAACAAAGGTGTCACATGCAACCGGATTATTGAGACCACAGAGCTCCCGTTGCTTCCAGAAACAGCCGAGGTACAGGGCGTCCAGCGAGGTGGGCGGCGTGCGTTTTGAGCGACGTTCTGTATTCCTGCATGCTTTTTTCTACGATGCACTCTTTTATTTTGGTTTCGGTCTCCTGATGCTCGTCTATCAGGCATATGTGGTTGATGCCGTGCTGCAGGGTTCTTTTTTTGGTGCTGCACTTGCCACGCTGCTCCTGTTGGGCGCAGCACTTGTTCTCTGGGTATGGACAACGTCCCTGCTTTTTTCCGAAGTGGGCAAGCAGAAGACCACATTTGCTTTCTTTGCCGGTCGATCATCCCTGCTCGTTATAGCTATTACGCTCCTTATGGCATTGCTGCTCAGTGCGGGCAGCACTGCTGTTACTCGTCTTGTTCCTTTCCTCGTGGCTAATGCATCCCTTGCTGTCAGTTCCCTGACACTGGCTTTCCTTGTTGTGGGGATCATGATTCCGCTCGCAGTCACCCTTCTTGTTGCGCTGCATGTGCAATGCATTGCATGGTTTTACCAGCAGAGAATACAGCATGTGCTCCAGCGGCTGGGCTGGTGCATTGTCTGTTTCACTAGTGTCTCTATCTTGTCCCTTGGCCTGACCTCTGTCTCGGAAGTTACCGAACTCGTCCTCTCCGGTCTCTTGCTGATGACCTACTTTGCGTGGCAAAAAGCGTATCTGCTCACACCATGAACACACACGGCTATTTCAAGAGCATTTTCCTTCTGGTTTTTCTGCTGTTCGCCCTTGTTCTTTCTTTCTGGCTCGCGCCGTTCTATCAGGAAAAGACGTCCTCTTTCCCCTATTTATCCAATGCATTTAATCAATGCCTGACACAAAAGGCAGAAGTGCTGGTGCAGCAGCTTGCAAAGAATGGCGGCTATTCTTCTGCTCTGCCGGGCGTTGCGCATGAATTGACCATCGAAAAGGCCATTGAAGCAGGTATGGGTGATGTCTTTGGTGCATGTGAAGAGCTCCTTCTGCGTGAGGAGCCGTTTGCACGTGAGTTGAGTCAGGTTCGCGCAGTGGTAGGCAAAGATGTCAGCATTTTCCTTGATGGTCGCTGGAAAGGGAGCAGTGGCAAGACCATCCCGGGTTTTGTCATCACAATATCTCTTCCGCTGCAGCAGAGTCTTCTCGCTGCGCATGAGGTCATGCAGCAACTGGATGGTGCTGTGCGGGATGCTGTCCTTGCATCGTTGGGCAAGAACCTAACGGATACAGAACTGAGAAAATCCATTGTCAGGAATGTTGAACAGCTTGCTCCTGATGTGGATGGGTTAAGTGTGCATGTGCTGGTACCTGATGTGACCATTCGACGGAAAGAGATACAGCTTCCTCTTCAGATTCAATTGCTATCGGGCCAGTTCATGTTCCAATTCCAGTATCCGATGACTTTCTCTGATGATGATTTACAGGTTGGCTGTGCGATACTCGGTCTTCCGCAGAAGCTTCCTGTCACAAAAGAGATTATTTTTGATTGCGGCAGGTATCGATGCATTATTCCGTGGGAAGAGAAGGTGCGCTTGCCCCGACTCTGCAGCAGGCCGGAGGTAGCATTCAATGAAGGATAATTTTGTGCACCGTGAAAAGAAAAAGCGCCTGGACATCGCATGTGCCCTGCAGAAATCTGGGGTCCCTCTCCACGGCATTGCCCAGCAACTCGGGGTACAGGAAGAGACCGTGAAGCAGTATCTGGAGGAGGCACAGCGTACCGAATCACAAAGCTCGAATATGAAACCTCTGGCTCAATTCGTCACTGCCACCACGACGATGGATACGTTGTTCGCGAGTGCGCTGCAGGAAGGATTCAAATGCGTACGTTGCAAGCGCTACGCAAAGCGTGAGGCAGGCATCCTCTGGGAGGACCAGCTCTTCATGTGCAAAGGGTGCTATCTCGGGCTACGCAGTGATGAGCTTGCGCAGTGGAGATTGTGACTCACTTGTACGTTATCCCATTCTTTGCGATGATGCCATCTGCTTCGAGCATCACATTGCCGATGGAGTGATAGTGTCTATCACCATAATCATATCCTGGCGGTGCAAACTGCTGGATAAAATCGACGCTGCTTATGCCGCCGTGCAATGGCTGGTACGTGACTGTTGCTTCTTGTTCCACGATGGCCTTTGTGTATGGGTACAGCAAAGTGTGCATCTTCCCTTCGCTGTCTTGCATCATGACATATTCAAACTCATGATTTACACCCCAATTGCCTGCCCCCACGGGGATGCTGCCGATTTGCACTTTGACAATTTTTCCAACTAATGTCACTCGCCCCTCTGGCAGGGGAGACGCCTTTACTGTCTGGTTATACTCGCTGAACGTCTCGTTCCGTGGCTGCTCAGATGCGCATCCGTGCAAGGTCAGTGCCAGTGTCGCAATGCCCAGTGTTTTTGCGATGGTCTTCATTCTAGGTAACCAGAGTGCCTTTTAGAGTGGTCCTCTATAAAGCTACCTCCCATGATTTACGTTTTTGCCGCTACAAACATTTAAAAAATGGGGGCTGTTGACGGCAGTTGGTGAAACCATGAAACTCTTGTATGCCGCTAATGTCTTCGAAGATTTTGAAATGCTTTCCCTTTTGTGTGAGTATGCCAAAAAAACATCACCTGACCTTTCCATCGTAACGGGCAGTGTCACTAAGGAGGTCCTGCCTGATGAGAAGACAAAGCAACTCATGAATCATGGTGTTTTTCAAGGCAGTGTCATGGAGCTACTTCAGTCCGGGTCCCCTGAGGTACAGCGCAAGGCGCGCGAAGTGGCTCAGGGCGGTCCATTCAATCCTCAAGTCCACCTCAAGGCGCTGGCTGATGGCATCCTCGTTGACCTTGGTATAAAAGACGCGGCAGTGCGTAATACTGCACGCATGGTACAGAAAGGATTTGAGATGGGCCTGCACACCGTTAATCCTCGGGAGTTGCTGAAGGAAGCATTCACAACGATGCAGGCACAATATGAAAAGTTTGCGCAAGCCTTATCTGCTTTTCCCGGGGCAGTGTATACTCTTCCGGGTAATTTCGATGGACTGCCGTTTTTTGATATCCTCTGTGAGAAGAATCTACACTTAAAGGGGGTCACCTGCGCAGACATGAAAATTGCGGGGTATGGTTCGTCCCATTTCAAGCCTCAGCACATTCCTGCAGGACTCCTCGTACCATATGTTGAACAGCAGCTGGAAAGCGGTCTCTATTTGTCTGAAGCAGTCGCATTTTTTCTGCAGCAGAAACCAGACATCGTCGTTTCCTATACACCACCAGATTGCAAGACAAGTCTCCCTGGAACAGACCAGTTGAAGACAGATGCGCTTGAGGATTATCTCACTGAACGTGAGCCTGCATTGGTGCTCACTGGCTTGGCTAATAATGCAGTTGGCGCATCAATGCATAATGCGTCAACGGTCACTATCTATCCGGGTTCGCTGGGCGAAGCATACGGGTCACGTGGCGGCGAATTCTGCGTCCTCGATATTGAGGAGAAGGACCTTGTCTGCGCCGATTTCTACCGCATTACTGACAAGGCACAAGGACTCGCCAGCGCCACCCTCATGAAGAAATATCTTCGTGGAGAACATGGCCTTGATGAGCGTCCGTGTGTCGGCGGCCTGTTGGATAAAATCAAGAATCCGTAACAGCATGCAGGTCCCACGGCGTCACTTTTGTGACTTTTCCCGGCACTTTCTCGCCTAGAGAAAATGTGCCTTGGACAATCACTTGTTTGTACGCAAAATTACGGCCAATCCATGTGCCGTCCTTGCCTTGTTCATCAATAAGGATGTCACCCTGCCATCCGAGCCATGTTTCATTCCGTAACTGACTGACGTTGTTGCAGATGGTGGTTAATAATCTGCTGCGGCGTTTTGTTTCATCGCCCGGTACCTGCTCCATGCGTGCTGCCAGTGTCCCATATCGTGGCCTGTATCGTGAGATATTGACAATATCCGGCATAGTCTTTCGGATAAGGTCAACTGTATCAAGGAATTCTTTTTCAGTTTCAGTGGGGAACCCTGTAATGATATCGGTGGCAATCGTCATCCCGGGAAATGCTTTCTTGAATGTGTCGATGATGCTCAGATATTCTTCTACTGTGTTCTCCCGTTTCATCAGCTCGAGGATGCGGTCATTGCCAGCCTGGATCGGGATATGCAAGAACTGGAACATATGCGGATCCTTATAGGCCTTAATGAGGGGATGTACCATCTTGATAACATGCGTTGGGTTAGTCATCCCCAATCGTATCTTGAAATCACCTTGCAGCGCGCAGAGCTCTTCAAGCAGCGCAGGCAGTTCATGCTGTCCTTTGTCGAGCATATATGCGCCATTGTCCTGGCTTGTTACCCAGAGTTCCTTGCACCCCTTGGCAATCATCCGTCTCGCCTCTGCAATGATCGCTTCTTTTGGATAAGAAAGCAATTTTCCTTTCACCAGCTTGGTTGAGCAGAACGTGCAATGGCTGGCACAGCTGTTCAAAATCGGGATAATACCAATGACCGGGTTCTTCTGCACGCGAGGCAGGCCTATCTTTACCTCTGGCTCGCGTGATAGTGCCGTTAATGGCGTGTCATGCACTGTTTCCTCGACAATGCTGACCACGTTGTGGACATTATGCGTGTTGATGATGCCGGCACCCTCATCAATTTCCCTGATTTTGGTCAGCAAGCGTTGAGTGACACAGCCCGCAATGACTACTTTTTTCGTTGGGTCTCTTTCCTTGATTTTCCGAATTGCTTTAAGGGCTGTGGTTTCCCCTTTTACCGTGCAGACATTAACCAGCACAATGTCAGCCAGCTCCCTTTTGTCAAGGGTAAATCCTGCCTTTTTGAGCAAGCCAGCCATCATCTCTGATTCAGCAGCATTCGCGCTGCAACCCTGCGTGAGGATAGAAACTGTAGTCATATGGTCTGGTGGCGTCAGGCAGTTTAAAAAGGCTTGGTTCGAACATACTCTGGAAGAAGTGCTTCAAGCTTGGCTGCATGCGCATGACCCATAATAATAACGGGTGGTCTAAGCGCCCGAATCCTTTTCAGCATATAAGCGTCGCGCTGGGCATTGATATCTTCCCATTCCCGATTGATCTGTTCAAGATTGCGGCCAGATAGCAATACATCACGGATTGCCCGAAAACGATAAAGCTGGAAAGAAGCGCTGGCTACTACTTCTGGGGCCCCGTACCCTGTTGCGAGATGCTCAAGGTCTCGTATCTTATAGTCAATAAACTGCGGTGTTAATTTTCCAGCAAGGACATTGCGTGCTCCGCCAAGAGCATATCCCCTGTCAAGTAATAATGCATTATCAAGGGTGACGATGGGCTGGTCCCTGCATTCCAGATAAGATGCCAACTCTGAAAAAAAAGTAGTGATGCCAAGATATGCTTTTTGTTTGTAATCTTCAGGTAACTCCAGTCCGACGGTACCCTGTTCAGGCATAAGGGATTTTACTGCCTGTAACTCCTGCCGATCTATATGGGCGACGCCAATGAGAAGCATCTCTCTGTCGTACTGTCGCTTCTTATAAGAGTTATGGAATAATTTCCGGTCCGAAGTACTTTTCATAAGAGAATGTCTCGGGGGCAATCATACCCGTATTGATGAGCGTCCGTATCTCTGGTATTCTTGCCTCCAGTTCATGAATAAGGTGACGGATTGTCTGGCAGATGAGCTTGTTTCCTTCATCAGGCCATAACTGCGCAGCTTGCCAGTAGAGGCACCGGCCACCACAAACATCCCTGATGTCGCAGGTTTCACAGTTGCCCTCTACGTCAAAGGTGCGTAGTGAGGAATCGTCTAGTGTCCCTGCAATGAATTCCTGAAACCCGTTCATGATCGGGCAGGCGAAGATGGTTCCATCAGTCCCGATTGCATAACCGCTGTGCCCAGCACCACAACGCAGTTTTGTTTTCTCTCCGGAGAGTAAGGATGCAACAATGCCAACAAACGGATAGATGAGCAGGATACGGCCATTCCTCATGTGGGTCATCCACTCACTGACAAGCCGGCTGACTGCACTGTTGTATTCGTTGGCAAATGGCGCAAAACCAATGCTATAGTCTGCCTTATAGAAGCCCGCGTCAAGCTGCCAATGCACTGCGTCAAAGCCAGCGTCGAATAAATGCATGACTTGTTTGTCAACATCCGGAAATCCGGAAATAGTCATCCGTGCAATAAGCTCTCCTCTGTATCCGTTGTCCCGTGCTCTTTTCATGTTGTGGATGATGGTCTCATATGTTCCCTTGCCCCTATTGTAATCTGTTCTGTCTCTATCTCCATCGATAGAAATAATGATTTTTGTTATTCTGTTCAGGTACTGCGGCGGCAATGTGTGCAACAGGAGACCATTTGTCTGCATCCGGTACGGCACATCAAACCTACCCATAATCTGGTGAATTTTTTTTGGCTGCAGAAGGGGTTCACCTCCATAGAAAATTAACACCGGGTTTGGATCTTTGGCGAGGAAGGCTGCCAGCTTCTCGAGCGGAACAGAAAAGTGCTGCTTAGGTGACAATGAGAAAGTGAACTTGTTCAATGCATTGTCCTCTTCATGCATAGACTTCCCATAGCAATACCGGCACTGCATATTGCACCGTTCTGTCATGATTAGGTGGTAATGCATGGGCTCTGGGGGAGCGGGTTCCGTTTTAAATGTTGATACAAAATACTCGAAAATCACTCATCCAAATCTTTATATAGAACCGTTCCCTAGGCCGCAACTGTGAGGTGGGCGACGTGGAGCAAAAGCCGCAGATAAAGGCTGTTTCTGAAAGCGAGATGCAGCTGGCCAAGCAGGTCAAACAGACAAGCAACCATGACATAGATGCAGAACTCGAAGCATTGCTGTCAAAGCAGCTGGCGACCATAAAAGTGATTGGCTGCGGCGGCGGTGGTAATAATACCATCAACCGCATTACTGAAGTCGGTGTGAAAGGGGCAGAGACTGTAGCCATCAACACCGATGCACAGGACTTGCTGTACACCAACGCAACCAAAAAAATTCTCATCGGAAAGAATATCACAAAAGGTCTTGGCGCTGGCAGCATCCCCAAAGTGGGTGAAGAAGCTGCACGCGAAAGCGAACAGGAAATCAAGCAGGCGCTTGCTGGTTCTGACATGATATTCATCACCTGTGGGCTGGGCGGCGGCACCGGGACGGGGTCTGCCCCGGTCGTTGCAGACATCGCAAAGAAAATGGGTGCTTTGACAGTCGCTATCGTGACGATGCCGTTTAACATGGAAGGTCACCGTCGCTACCAGAATGCATTATATGGGTTGGAACGGCTCGAGCAATTAACCGATACCTTGATCGTTATCCCGAATGATAAGCTCCTGCAGATTGCGCCAGAGTTGCCCCTAAACACTGCGTTCAAGGTGGCGGACGAGATTCTCACCAATGCAGTGAAAGGCATTGCAGAAATGGTTACAAAGACCGGACTTGTGAACCTTGATTTTGCAGACATCAAGACCGTCATGGGGAACGGTGGCGTTGCACTTATCGGTGTCGGTGAGTCAGATTCCCAGCAGCGTGCCACAGAAGCTGTCCAGCGTGCACTGGAAAATCCTTTGCTTGACGTTGATATTACCGGGGCAAATGGTGCACTGATTAATGTGGCTGGCGGGCCAGATATGACGCTCGAGGAAGCGCGTCAAGTCGTTGAAGCAGTCTCATCAAAGCTCGATGAGGATGCGAACGTCATCTGGGGCGCGCAGATATATGAAGACCTTGACCATACCATTCGGGCCATGCTTATTGTGACGGGTGTCAATTCGTCACAGATCTTCGGACCAACAAGGAAAGTCGGCGAGAAGAAAAAGAAAGAAATCGAGAACGAGCTCGGGATAGAATTTATTGAATAGATTTATATGTGAACCCCGTTTTTTGGAGACCATGGACGGACAAACGACCTCAACAGGCTGGCAGGCATATGTTGTCCTGTTCAAATCCTTCATTGTTGAATGCAAACGTGTCCTGACAGTAACCAAGAAACCAACGGGTGAGGAATTCAAAACCGTTGTCAAGGTTGCTGGCGCAGGGATGCTCTTTATTGGTCTCATAGGATTTCTCGTGATGCTTATTGTGACGCTGCTCAAAGGAACGGTAATGGGTGGGTAAGCCGGGTCCCATTGAAAAGTTCCTCCGCTTGCGCTCCGTGGCCATCGGTTCGCATGTGCTTTTGCCTGTTAATGGCAAAAATTCCTCTTGGAATCCCCTTTTTGCTTGCAAGAGAAGGAAGCCAATGCTCACATAATTGATGG
>JACQSS010000028.1 GCA_016211195.1 Candidatus Woesearchaeota archaeon | reverse complement strand
CCGTCAAGCGTTGAACCGCCAGAGACTGCCAAGCCATTGCTCACTGTCAAGTTCCTGATCGTTCCATTGTTCTCGACAGTCAGGTTCCTGATCGCGACACCGGCATTGAACCGAACATCGCTATTGAATGTGGATGAGCCAGTTACAGTCACACCACCAGCTGTCACAACAATACCATCACTGCCGACAACAACGCCACCAGTCAAGTTGGCATCACCAGTCACGTTCAAGCCGCCTGCGCTGACCTGTAAGCCAGAGCCGAAGGTTGAACCGCCAGACACAACAGTCAGTCCCCCCGTCTCAATGGTCAAGGATTGTTTCAAGATAGATGTTGTTCCAACGGTAAGTGTTCCTGTTAGGTTTGTTGGCCCCGAAACATTAAGGCCCGAACTTGTTATTCGGACACCTTTTTGGAATTCGGCTTCTCCGCCAACGGTAAGGGTTCCTCCCACATTCAGATTACCTGCGATGACCAAGTTATTCACTTGCAGGCCATTTGCAGTCACGTTTCCGATATCATTAACAGAAAAGACAACAGATGTTGCATTCCTTATCAACAAGGGGAATGTTCGATTGGCAGTCCAGCTATTTTCGATTTCCACACCATTGCCTGTTCCTGCGTTCCTGACGAGCAATGCAAGACCATTGCTTGTTGAGGATTTGTTCACATAGAGAGCATTTGAGTTGTTTGCACGTTGGTCAATCCGTCTGACTTCACCAATGGAGGATTGGAAGACCTGCCTTTCCTGACCATTGAAATCAAGGTCTTCACCATTGACCTCCATATCAATATAATAGACCTGATTATATTCCAATGAGAGATTTTGGCTCCCATTACCGAGGAAAACGTCAAATCGGCCATTGTTTATGGCACTATTAAAATCAGTTGAAGAGTTATAGATAAGGGTCCCACCCGTCACGTTATCATAAATGACGACGCGCAGATTGGCTCCATTCAGGGGATTGCCCACGGAATCGACGACATTACCTTGCAAAGCCATTAAGTCGTCACCATTGAACTCTGCGGCGAGCGCAAGAGAGCTCACGCTAATGACCATGATTACCAAGAGGAGCATGAAGGACAAGGAACGGATAGAACGAGTTGACTTATGCATATATCCAACCAGTTGGTTATTCATTTTTGACATCACCTCAAAACTCAAAAATTACGGACCTCCAATCCGAAGAGTAGTAATAGAGACATTCTTTGTTGATGAAGTTATATTCTGATGAGAATTACCGCTAACAGTTGATCCAGTAGTCAAGCCAGTAATACTATAGTGCCCTGATGATGGGGCTACTGCCACCCGGGGCATCCGCATCAAGCCCACCAGAAGACTAACCAGCCCCACGAGGGAAAGGGAGACAATGAGTTTTGTTGTTCTTTGCAACCACGTCACCAATTTTTCTTTTTTTTGTCTTTGCTGGCCCTACAAGAGCCGAACAAATACATAATGTGCTCCTGTAACGCACAAGGCGATATTTAAATATTTCGTTTTTGACCGCTGGGCGACTGAAAAAGAACAATTAGCCCCCGGGCACAATGAAAAGTAAATTTTATGCCCCATATTGTCCCAAGTAGTCCCATTTTACTATTTTTGAGACTAGATGAGACCCCACCATTTCCAGTGGAAAGAATTAAGCACAGATGATTATTAGGGTAGGAGTGTAAAACAGTATAGGTCTCATTTAGTATCAGAGACCGATCATTTTATCTCATGGAGAGACGCTGAGACAAAGGCAATCCCATCTGTCTCAACAAGCATCAAGACACCATTTTGCCTGAGACTGTCTATATAGCGATAAAAAGAAGCCTTGCTGCAGTATGTTTCTCTATCGACAATAAGTTCCTTTACTTCAGAAAGTGGCCGCGAGCCATTACTGAGAAACTCCAGTATCTTCTGCTTGATGAAGACCTTATTGCGGTGTTTACTGGGCTGTTGGCGGGAAGCAGTCTCAGGTGTTTGTGTTATGAGCTGCTTGATCTGCAACTTAAGGAGTTCATTCTCAGCACGGAGTGCCTGAATGTAGGCATCGTGCGTCTTGATGTCGGCCTTGACCTTCTCAAAACTGCGCCTGATAAGCAATAGGAGTTCTTCATTATCCATTGCCAAAAGGAGTGCCACAAGAGATATAAATATTACCACAGACTGCAGGGATATGGAGATAACCAACCCCAAGACCGGACAGCGCTTGGACAAGGTCATACTTGCCAAGACGATTTTTGCAAAGGCACGCGGGCTTATGTTTGCAAAGCCACAGGCGCTTCTCATGGCTTTTGCAAAACCGCAATACATCTCGCTGCATACGTTCTTTGTCTTCTTTCCACTCCAGGTTTACTACCTTGATGCAACGCTAAAGGTTATGGAGCAGACTGTCATGCAACCGTTTACTTTTTATTCCCCATCGCACCTTGCTCAATATATACTTGAGGTGCCTGCTGGTGTCTTTACCGCAGAAGTTGGTGATTCTCTTGACGTCAAGACCAGAATCTCCTTGCTGAGAGAACGGTGAAGATACCATGGATAGCATCCATGCACAGAGTACCCTTCTTTTTCGGCGAGGCGCACTGCAGGGACAAAATGGGGAAAGCCCAGAACCATACGGCCACGCAGCAGTGGATGAATGCGCTGGAGGAAGCGGCTGTACAATGAGATAAGTGATGGCACCGCAGTATTTTTTCCATACGGTAAGTCTGAGATGACTGCATCAAGTGGCTCACCGAGCAGGCATGCGTCGCGACAGGCAACGTCCGCCGTATATGACGCAAGTTTCTGGCGTGCCTGTGCAAGAACTGCTGCATCGAGATCATATCCCTTAACAGCATAACCGAGCAGAGCGGCTTCAAGCAGGATGCCCCCGGAACCGCAAAAAGGGTCGACAATTGTTGCACCTTTCGGAGCGCAGGCAAGATGCACCATAGCACAGGCAAGCTTTGGCGAAAGGGCTGTCGCACTAGTGCCATGCGTCCGCCGTCCGGAAAATGCCCGCGTGTTCACAAAGAAAGAATCACATACCAAGGGCTCACCAGCGAACTGTTGCCTGTTCTTTCCGCCGTCGTGGACAAGATAAATCTTTTTTGTCAGGGCCAACGTAATAGGCTTATCCAATGACCCGGAGAGCAGCAGCTTTTCCTTATCCTGTGCAATGAATGATAGTGACGGAAAAACCGCAAGCAGTTCAGCCTTTGCCAAATCGAGGTTTTCCTGCGACAAAAGAACAAGATACTTATTCATTGATGTAGACATGGACACGGGCATCCTGCCGCAGTTGCTTCAGATGGGCAAGGAATGCATCCTGCTGCTGTTGCCGAAGCAGGAGCTGGACAAGTTTTTGTTCGACTTCACCAAAACTCAACGTGCGGGACGGTGATTTGTCATAGACTTTTAGAATATGGAACCCGAACTGCGTCCTGAAAGTCTTTGACGTGTGATTCACCGATGTTGCAAAAGCAACGGTCTCAAACTCTGGGACAGTCTGACCTTTGTACACAGACCCCAAGTCCCCGCCGTTAAGCGCTGACCCAGAGTCTTCTGAATAATTTGCTGCAAGGTCTGCAAAAGAGACGCCTGCTTTCAGCTCGTCGAGCAGTGCCTGCAGCGTCAAATCGAGCTGCCGTTGTGTTTTTCCTTCAGTCTTGATGAGAATATGCGCCACATGCACCTGTTCCGGAAGCACAAATTCTTCAGTATGATTCTCATAATAGTCCTTCGCATCTTTTGTAGTGACCCGAATGTCAGACAGGACTGATTTATTGAGGTACTTTGCCACCAGCAGTTGCGAGCGCAACTGATGATGCAATTCCTGTGCTTTCTCCCCAAATGTTGCCAATGCCTCGTCGAGCGTCATATTCGCGGCAGCGGCTTGCTCATTCAGAATCTCTTCGACCTCTTCCTCAGAGACAGTGACATCGGCAGCGGCAACTGCCTGCATCAGGAGTTTTTGCGCAATGAGCTCATCCAATAGCTGCAATCGTGTCACACGAGACATCATGTCACCCAACGCTGCGTATCCCCTATCGACATCTGCGACCATGATGGGCTCACCATTCACCGTGGCAGCGCGACCGGTTGCATACGAGAAACGGGTCATGAGCGGATCACGGAAATAAAACAGAACACCACCTAAAAGAAGCGCGATAAGCAGCAGCACCCGTCCCGTGCGCATGTGAAGCCGTTGCATGGCCCGCCGAAGTGGCTGGACATTCATAAACATTTCCCATGATTGTTCTCCCAATGAAGTGACAAAGAAGATTTATATGGCTCATTTCTCATTCCAGTTTCATGGTCGTCGAAATCGTCCTTGGAAGGACTGAAGGAGACCGGAAAAAGTTCGGAACGCGGGGAACAATCTTTCTTGCAAAGCAGTACATCAAGATGGGGCAGTTCATGACGCTGGCGAACAAGGTTTTCATGGACGTCACCCGGGCCCACGTTGTGTTTGTGTGCGGGAAGAGGGGCGGTGGGAAGTGCCTGCATGGAGAAACGCTCATCACACTGGAGGATGGGACACAGAAACCAATCCGGGATTTGGAACATGAGCAACGACGGCTCTTTTCCCTGGCAAATGATCTAAAAATTAGGGGAGCCAATAAGGCTGCGTTTTACAAAAGAGAGGTCCATGAGTTACTGGTCATCAAGCTCCGGAGTGGCAAAGAGATAAAACTGACACCCGAGCATCCCCTTTTAACGATAAAAGGGTGGATACCTGCGGAACAATTGCACCTTGGCAGCAGAATCGCCACGCCACGAATGCTCCCGACCCAAGGCACAGGGACGCTCCATGACTGCGAAGTGAAGCTGCTCGCGTATCTTCTTGCTGAGGGTCATATGAGTAATGGATTTGTCCTCTTTGCAAACACTGACGAGAGGATTGTTACAGATTTCAGAGATGCAGTGATGCAATTTGACCAGACATTACTGGTCAAGATTCATTCTAAGGCGGGGTGTTTCCGGATTGTGCAGAATAGGAAAAGAAAGATTTTTCAGCAGGCTGAGCGGAATGCGATGGGACAGTTTACGTCCAAGCCCGTTTTTTCTGATACCAAATCCACGCTGCGCACGTGGCTGGAAACGATTGGGGTATATGGGCAACTGCCCCCCGAAAAGGTAATACCTGCAGAGATCTTCACATTGCCTCAAGAGAAACTGCAGGTGTTCCTCAATCGCCTGTTTTCATGTGACGGAAGCATCTATAGAAAGCCATACTGGCAGATCTCGTATTGCAGCAGTTCAAGACAGTTGGCGCAGCAAGTGCACCATTTGCTTTTACGATTTGGCATTGTTGCCAAGATAAGGACTAAGAACGGTAAGCTGAGAGATTACTATGAATTGTTGCTTAATGGAGATCATGCAGAAACGTTCATCAAAGAGATTGGATTCTTTGGGCGAAAACAGGACGTGGCATACTGCGCCGCCAAAGAAATCGAGCACATTCCCAAAAACCCAAATGTAGACACCATCCCAAAGGAAGTATGGGACACCTTCAGACCGAAGAGTTGGGCTGCACTGGGAAGGGCAATGCATTATACTATCCCAAAAAGTCTTCGGGAAACGGTCCACTATGCACCATCACGGCAAAAGCTCCTTCATATTGCACAGACGGAAAGCGACAAGAAACTGGAACTGGTTGCAAAAGCAGACATATTCTGGGATGAGATTGTGGGCATGGAGAAAGTAGAAGGGGAATTCACTGTCTATGATGTCACGGTGCCGGATTATCATAATTTTGTCGCCAATGACATTATTGTTCACAATTCCTACACCATGGGTGTCATCGCCGAAGGGATGGCATCGCTTGAGCCGGAGATTGCCAATAATCTGAGTTGCATCATCCTCGACACGATGGGTGTTTATTGGACAATGAAATACCCCAATCACAAAGAGGAAGAAATGCTCCGACAATGGGGGCTCGAGGGACGAGGGTTGGATGTGCAGATATTTACGCCGATTGGCTATTACAAGGCTTACAAGGAGAAAGGCATTCCCACAGATTATCCATTTGCCATCAAGCCCAGCGAACTTGTCCCAGAAGACTGGTGCCTGAGCTTTGGGGTGACAGCGCTGGAGCCGGTCGGTGTGCTCATTGAAAAAGTCATTAACGAATTACGGGAAAGCGGTCGGAATTATTCGATAGCAGACATCATCGAAGCTATCGACAAGGAGGAAACCATTGAGCGCGAAGTCAGGGCTGGTGCTATTAACCGGTTCAAGAACACAGAACGGTGGGGGCTCTTTAGCACAGAAGGAACATTGCTGGAGAATCTCGTCATTGGTGGTAAGATAACTGTCCTTGATGTGAGTTGCTACGCGACGGAAGCTGGTGGGTGGGCAATCAAGTCTCTTGTCATTGGCCTTGTTGCAGAAAAGCTGTTCCTTGAACGCATGACCGTGAGAAAGGAAGAGGAGTTTGGCGCCATTGAAAGTGCTGAACATTTCTTCAGGGCAGAGGCTGCAGGAAAGATACGAAAGCCATTAGTGTGGCTTGTCATTGATGAAGCCCACGAATTCCTGCCGCAAGGAGAAAAGACGCCGGCAACCGATGCATTAGTGACCATTTTACGTGAGGGCAGGCAACCCGGGATTTCTCTAGTATTGGCATCGCAGCAGCCCGGCAAGATACACACAGACGTCATGACACAATCAGATATCATCATCTGCCATCGTATCACGGCAAAGATTGACGTTGATGCATTAGGGATGCTTGCTCAGTCATACCTGCGCACAGGCCTTGACAAGGAAATCCAGTTCCTTCCCCCCGATCCTGGTTCAGCCCTTGCAATGGATGACCAGAATGAACGGTTGTATTCCATCAGAGTGCGTCCGCGCTTCTCATGGCATGGCGGCGAGGCACCGACTGCGCTCGAGGAGAAAAAATCCCTTTTTGGATAGGTTTATAAGAACGGGGTCCTCACAAAAAGACATGCTTGAAAGTGTTATTGCAACGGTTTCAAGTACCCATAGCGAATTTGTGCAGCACGTTGCAGATTATGCCGGACAGGATGGCGATATCATGAATATCATGACGCCCCGCAAGTTCTCATCCAAGGAATTCTGCCCGCACTTCAACGTGGACGTATCGGGCAGGAAAGTCTATCTGATTGCCACGCAGGGACCATACCAGAATCCACAGGAAATGGCCATGCGCATCCTGCTGGCCGGCAATGCTGCCAAGGAAAATGGAGCGAAACATGTTACTGCGGTGCTGACTGATCACCCCTATGGCCGGCAGGACCGCGGACCGCAGGAAGATGAGAAGATGAAAGGCCAGCCGCATAGTATCAAAGCAATGGCGCGTGCGTTTTGCGGGGCAGGTATTGACCGGATTCTAACCATGCATATGCACTCAAAAAGGATAAAAGATGTGTACGCTGAGGTTTATGGTCGGCCGGGAGAAGATGTCCTGTACAATATCAGCCCGGAATGTATTGTTGCAGACTACTTGCGGCATCGGTCAAGTATGCGTGTTGTGGAAAACGGCCAGAATCTTGTCTTCATCGGCGTCGACAAAGGAAGTATTCCTTTTGTGACCAATTTGATGCGACAGATGGATGTGCCTGATGCTGGCCTACTCGTCTTCAAGAAAACACGTGCTATGCCGAACAAGGAGAATGCTGTGTGCATTGAAACTGATTACTCTTGGAACGTCACCACACTGGAAGGGAAAACAATAATCATCGCAGATGATATCATTGACACGGGTGGAACCATTAGGAATATCTGCGGCTACATTACCAGAAGAAAGCCAGGCGACCTCTATCTGTATTTTACGCATGCGGTCTGCGCAGGCGAATCCTACAGAGACAAACAGCATGATTTGCTGAAGACGGGGGCCAAAGAAATCATTTGTGCTAACACGCGGCCATATATTTCCGACCCAGACAAACAAGATTATGATTTTAAGGCCATTGCCACTGTCCTCTGCACAGAAAAGATGTTTGCACACGCTATCCGGACCTGCTGTGAAGTGAACAAAGCCCCCGAAGAAGTGGATGTGGCCCCCGCAGAAAGGTTATACGACATCAAACGGTCAGAACGTCATTTTCTAGAAAGAAAGTAAAAAGGCCCATGAGGGCCCATGAAAAATCGTCCTATTTCCGACGTAGCTGTGCTTCTGCCCGCAGCAACTCAGCCTTGTCTGTCTGTTCCCATGGCATGTCCGGCTTTCCGAAATGGCCATAGTTCGTTGTTTTCCTGTAAATGGGCTGTAACAACTGCAGAGATTCAATGATTGCCCGTGGTCGCAAATCAAAATGCTTCATGATAAGGTCTTCAATCCGCCGCTCCGGGACTTTGTTTGTACCATTGGTATTGACATAGACAGACACTGGCTGCGCAACGCCAATCGCATAAGCCACTTGCACTTCACACTCTTCTGCAAGACCAGCTGCGACGACGTTCTTTGCCACATAGCGTGCTGCATACGCCGCACTCCGGTCAACTTTGCTCGGGTCTTTTCCGGAGAATGCTCCGCCGCCGTGATGACCCCAACCACCATACGTGTCCACAATAATCTTCCTTCCCGTCACACCAGAATCCCCTAATGGCCCGCCAATCTCAAATCGGCCAGTGGGATTGATATGGATTTTTGTGTTCTTATCCAGATAACCACCAAGTGTCGGGCGGATGACATCTGTCTCAAGGAAGACACGCAAATCATCAAGGGAGATATTGCCATGGTGGGCAGATAACACCACAGTATCAACACGCTTGGGCTTGCCATCCTCGAATTCCACCGTCACCTGACTTTTCCCGTCCGGGCGGAGGAAGTGTCCGGCACCCACACCACTTTTCCGATACAAAGATAAGGCTCGTACGAGCTTATGTGCAAGTGAAATCGGTAATGGCATCAGCTCAGGGGTATGATTGATTGCATAGCCGAACATCATGCCCTGATCTCCAGCGCCTTGTTCCTTGTTTTCCGTGGCACTGACTCCTAGGTCAATATCCGGGCTTTGCGGACTGATGTAGAGACCGATGCGTGCAGTCCTGCAGTTGAATCCCATCTCATCTGCGGAGTAACCCAGCTCAGCCAGAGCCACACGGGCGATCTGATCGAGATCCAGCCGGGCTCGTGTTGTCAATTCGCCGTACAATCCGAGGTGATGGTGATTGCCTGCTTTGTCTGTAATGGATTTAACAGCAGTCTCCACTGCAACGCGGGAATGGTTGTCTTCAGCAAAGCATGCATCAAGCACGCTGTCCGACACATAATCGCAGACTTTGTCCGGGTGCCCTTCAGTCACACTTTCCGACGTAAACAATTTTTTCATGTTGATCCCCCCGATGGTGCAGCATTACACCAGCTGTTTGACAATATCACGGATATGATGTCCATTGTTCATGCTGTAAAAATGTAATGATGGAACACCCTGTGCAAGCAGGTCCCGGCACATTGCGATGGTCCATTCCAGACCGATTTGTTTGGTCGCCTTATCATCATGAGCAATGATTTCCTTTGTAAGATCATGAGGTATCTCGACACTGAACCTCCGGGGCAGTACAGTCAGCTGCTTTTTTGACGTCAGCATTTTCAGCCCCGGCACGATCGGGACAGTAATGCCCATTTGTCGTGCCTGCTCAACAAAAGAAAAATAACTCTCTACACTGAAAACCATCTGGGTGACGACATAATGCGCACCTTTGTCCACCTTGGTCTTGAGATTCTGCAGGTCATATGCCATATTTGGTGCATCGCAGTGCTTATCGGGATAGCCTGCAACGCCGATACAAAAATCGGTGGGAAACGGATCCTGAATCGGATAGAAATAGTTCCCTCGGTTCATGGCAACGATTTGCTCGACCAGCTGCGACGCATACTTGTGACCTTCTGGGTGCGGCACAAATCCACCCCTTGGATCTAATGCATCGCCCCTGAGTGCAAGAACTGTATGCAGGTCGCTCGCATAGCAGTCGATGAGTGCTTCCTCACATTCCCGCACTGAAAAACCCCCACAGATGAGATGAGGAATGAGTTCAACATCAAACTTCTCCTTGTACAACAACGAAAGAGCCGCGCAAACAGGGATAGTACCGGGTTTCTTGCGCTGCGGATAGCCGACTTTGACACCATTCTCCTTCGTCTGCCACGCCATTTCTTCCTGATGATACGTCACATCAATGCTAATGGGCTTATATTCAAGGATCGGCTCCAGCATGGATTGCAAGTCCCGTACTGTCTTGCCGAGTTCAGGGGGCAAAATCTCCAAGGACCATTTCAGTTCTCCGGGCGCTTTCGCGAATTTATCTGTGTACATAGTGCCGTCAGAAGAAAGATGGCACTTAAAAATCTTCACCTTTTGCATCCTTACCAGTTCCTTTGATAACCAATCGACGCACCTCCACAAGATGACGGTCAACTGCATTCAGATTATCAGAGAGTGCGTGCATCATTGCGTTGGCACCACCAGCAATATAAGATGGTGCCTTTGACAAATCTGCATTTTTATACAACGTATCGTGGGACACTTCAGCCCATACATGCTGCAATGCTGTACGGAGCTGCAATTCTCCTTCCAGCACCAGCCCAATCTCAGGCCGTGCATAGACAAAGGCAAAATCGCATGACCGGTACCCAGAGTCAGGAACCTTTTCTACCCAGTTGCCCTTCTCATCACGAGGAAAACGACTCTGCAAGGTGAATGGTGCCTGCTGCAGCTCATTATCAATGAGGTCCCGGAGCTCAAGGCATTCATCCGCAAACCTGCACACGACACGGTAACCGACGGTGTCGTCCAAGGGGAGGTCCTCCCAGCGGATGGTCCCGTCACACAATTTCCGATAGACACTTTCTAGTGACTTGACACGGCTGACCACTTTTGGTGCATAGGCTTTGTCCAGCTGATTTAGTTCTATGCTAATAGCGGACTTTGCACGTACGCGGTTGACTAACCGCTGAAGGTCACGCTCAATGTCCGCATCATATTCGCGCAGCTTCTGGATTATTTCTTCATAACATTCCCCCAGATACCCGTGTGCTGCATAATCTTTACGCAACGCCTCATAAGTCGGAAAAGATTGCACTATGGCATTAAGGTTTGTGGGTAATTTCATTGTGTCTCACCTGTAGGTATTTTGTACATTCACTGTGTTCATCCTGCGTGAAGCGGGATTGTAGCTCAGTTATAGCCGAAGAAAGTTTTGCAACAATTTTTCTGGAGAGATGTGACGAGGAAAGCTGCTGAAAAAGGCAATGGTGTACCTCAAACACATAGGCGTATATCCAGAACCGGCTCTCATCATGACGCATTTCCTCAAGGCGTCGGTTGCAAGCATCGAGATTGGCAAGGAGATCACCGGTCTTGACGATAAGCGCACGCTCATGTCCACAAATGGCACCATAATAATCATACTTTGCTCGCCCAGTGCCATCCAACAGGAATAATGCTGGAAGGATAATATCAACAGCAATGCCTTCACGAACAAGAAAATCACCAAGCTCAGCGGCAGTCGCCCGCTTATCCTCAAGCAAGTCATGCCACAACCCAACAATGATTGTTTCAGCATCATCGGAAAAAGCTGATGCAGCGAGTGCAGCCATCGCGCAATGGACTGCATACGGCAGGACAGTCCCATGATGCCACTGATAAAACTGACCATCATGCTTATCGATTGTCAGCAAGAGTGCACGGAGCAGCTGGAGTTGTTGTCCTGACTGATAGCCAGCGATGTGTTTAACAAATGACCCATACCAGTGCAATGCAATCCCATAGGCTACTTTTCCATGTCGGTCGCGCAATGCAATTGTTTTAAGCATGATTTCTTTCCCCATGCTTCCTCCAACAAGCGACAATGCTTTTTTGAGGTTGTCCGTCGTGATGTCCGTCATAAGCGCTTGGGTGTTGTGAATCTATTTATTTTCTCTTGGCTTTTTTATTCTAAAATGAATATTCTTATGTGAATT
>JACQSS010000029.1 GCA_016211195.1 Candidatus Woesearchaeota archaeon | reverse complement strand
GGCCATCAATTATGTGAGCATTGGCTTCCTTCTCTTGCAAGCAAAAAGGGGATTCCAAGAGGAATTTTTGCCATTAACAGGCAAAAGCATATGCGAACCTATGGCCACAGAGCGCAAGCGGAGGAACTTTTCAATGGGACCGGACTTACAGAGGATCACATCCGCCGTTGGGTATTTCTTCGTCTCTCGGAGGCAATGAGTCTCTCCAGAGTTTCCACTTTTCTCATCAGCTCCAATTTATGTCTGTCCTGCTGGAGAAACTCACGCATCGCACGGACCATTTCACCATCGCTCTGCTTGATGCTTTGTGCTGCCTGCTGCAATCTCACCAGCTCACCTGACAAGACCGCCATTGCCTCGCGCATCCCGGCCAACTCCTTCTTGAGATCATTATACTGTCCGACATCTGCTTTCAGACGGGCGAGCTGCTCACGCAAGCCTTCCTCGACCTGAGCACTGACACGCTCTGCAACGTTCTTTTCCCATGTTGCGCGCAACAAACGCAACTCAGCAAGTTCCTTTTCCAGTGCAATGCGGAAAGATGTAATGGACAGTGTATCGTCCTGCAGGTTCCCTACAATCTCCTTGTTGAGTTGCACCACATCCATTGTTCTGGCATGCATCTGTACAAGTTTCTCATGAATGCCAGACACACCAAGCCCATGCTCATGAAGTGTCTTATCATGGCGCTCCAGCTGCTCATGCAAGGCAGCAAGCTGCGTTTCCATGGCAAGGAGACCTTTTACTTTCTCAAACATAGTGCCCCCAAGGCATCTGAATATGCACCCTTTGTTTTGTAGCCTTTTTGTTTTGCGAGTTTCTGTATTGCCTTGTCACAGCCGCTCCCATATTGCGCAGCACGCTTCTTTCGGTATGCGACCGCCTTTGGCACACCCAGCAGGAGTGCAGCTTGCCGGAGAATTGCCTTATCCTGGCCATCTTCGAGCTTATATTTCCCCGGAATAGAAAGTGCATAGGTAACAAGAGCATCATCAAGGAACGGCACGCGTAACTCAAGTTGGTGAGCCATCGTTATTGTGTCATCACGATATAAGTCCCGGCTGTGCATGGACAGCAATCCGTTGAGGCACTCATTATTTATATCCTTGGCTTCTTTATGGCGCCGATAACCAGCAAACAGCTCTTCGCTCCCAAGTCCCGATAAGATGACCTTGCACCCATCTGCTTTGGCCATGCGGCACGCAAGATGAAACGGAAGTGCAACGCCGACCTTCATCACGTCAGTTGTTTCGATAACAGTAATAACATCCCGAATCTCATCCTCAATGTTTTGTGCCAAGGCAATGCGGAGCGGTAAGCAAAGGAAAGAAGCTACTTTCCGCGCCCAGATGATATCTTCACTGGCTTCTACACCTGCAGTATAGAGAAAAACCTCTTTTCCCGAGCGCTGCGTAAGAACAGCCAGCAGTGTTGAGTCAACACCCCCTGAAAAGAGGATACCAACTTTATCCAGTCCGTGAAGCCGCTTGCGCACTGCATCCACGAGCAAGACCTGCAGACGAGCAACGATATCTTCCCGTGATATGTTGAGTTCATTGAGAGAAAAGAATGGTTTGTCCAGAAAAGTGATGATATTATTCTCCATGATCAATATCTTCCGGGGGTCCAATAACTGGCCGTGCTCAAGCACTTTGTTTTCTGACGCAAACCAAGTACCTGCTGGTTCCTGTGCATAGCATAACGGTTTTACTCCAAGGATGTCCCGTGCGGCAAAAATACGATTGCCAGACTTCCAGATGAATGCATAATCACCATCCAACTCCTTGAGGCAGGCAATCCCTTCTTTCTGCAGAAGAAGATAGAGTAGCTCAGCATCATTCCGTGCCAAGAGCTTGTACTTTTTTGCAAGGTGTTGCCAGTTATAGATTTCACAATTTGTGACAAAACAATGTCCCAATGGCTGCAGCACGAAATCAACAACAGCATGGAGCGTATGGCCAACAAAAAACGTACTGTCCCGGAGATCTGCAGAACCCGTTGTTTGCCCGTCGCTGATGTCCAAATGGTCCTTACCACGATGAGACAGCATGCGAAGCCGCGCAAGGACATGCTCTACAGAAATGCTTTTTCCTGTGTACCCAATAATACCGCACATGCATCCGGGAGCATACAGGCAATTAAAAAGCTATTTGTATAACAACAAGGACAAGTCCTTAGCCATGACAGTCCTACGCTGATTCTCCCGCGCGCGTACACAGGCTTCTTTGACCAACATCTCTGCAACCCGGTTAAGCGCGTCGGGAAAATCGCCCGCGACATTAAAGTCCTTTGCGACTTCCTTTATTTTGGAGCGGACTATCAGCATAGCACACCTCTCCTCGACTTGCACGAGGAAAAAATAGAGAGCATCGCGCTATATAAGCATTACGAGAGTCGGGTTGCTATAATAGAGAAGATAGAAAGAAAAAAACTACTCCTGGACTTCATCCAACTCGTGCAGAAGAGGTTTCACTTGCTCATAGCGCGCTTCGTACTTAGGCGACGATTTGTTGTCCCGGTCCTCGATAATCCATCTGCTTGCGCCCCAGTCGTATGTAATCTTGTACGGTTCGCGTTCAATGAACAGGGAATCGAGCCCCGTGACATCCGGCTGCCCTGAACGGGTCATGGTCAGACGATGGCGGTCAAGCCCGATGCCTATAATGCCCGACTTGTATGCTGGCAGCACCTTATGATAGGTAACCACCCGCCCCACGACATCTGCAGGTGAATTTGACACTTTCCAGCGCTTCGCCACCCACGCCAACTCATGCTCACGCCCATCTGGTGTGTCTTTGGTTTTCGGTAAGAATTTATACGCGAGGGTGTAGTTCTTTGCATCCTTGTCCTGATACTCCAACGGGACCGAGAACCCTTTAACAGTATCATATTCCCACGCATCATCTTTCAGATCTCCAACTGGGACAATCTGGACATCCATCTCACGTTCCAGCGGCTTGACACGCTCCAATTTCTTTTTCTCCTGAAACAGCTTTGCAAGCAGGTGCTTGTAATTATCATAGACATCACTTGCGCGCGTAATGTACCAGACAGTCAGCACTTCATCTGGCACGCCATGGCCGCGCTCTCCTTCCTTATCAACATCGACGACAGCGACATCAAGACTGTTTGACGATGTTGAATGAAAAATCTTAATGGCTGGTGTTTTCTCCCCTAGACGATAAACTTCAAGATAGTCTGGTTTATGGTCTCTCGGGGAGTCTGCATCATAACTGACCAGCCGCACCTTGACATCGAGCGGAATCCAGATTGTCTGATTGACCGGGTCCATATTTGGATATGCGGGATTGGGTATCTCCTGCTCGAACTTGTACCTGAACTCAAGGTCATCAAATGGTACAAGCGTTGTTGCTGTCCGCGCTTCCTGCACATACCTGGCATCAAAGAGTAATGTCTTTTCCAATGCGGCAAGCGGATAGATAAGCATGGACTCATTAACCTTTGGCGCTTCTTCTTCGGTCAGCCCCATTTTCTGCTGGAACTCCTTATGCAGGGCGACAAGCCGCTGCTTGCCAAGATTAAATTGGATTGCCTGTTCATCTTTCTCGAGTTGGTCCCTGATGCCGAACTCGTCAAGGAACCGCGTGTTATCCTTGTTCTTGTAACTGAGTAACTGGTCAAGATCATTCGCCATCTGTTGCGTCTGGGTGATGCGCTCCCGGATTGTCACGGAATTATAGTTTGGCTTCCATGCTTCCTTGCCATCCTTTTCAACACGTGTCAGGAATAAGTCGCGTTCGCCTTTTACAACAGCTACTTCAGCTTCCTCCTGCGTTTTCGTGTACTCGCGCTGGAGTATATCTTTCAGCTCAGTCTCAAATGTTGGCGCTCCGCAGCCAGTAATGGTCAGTGTGGTTCCTACTAACAGGGCAACTAATCCTTTTGTCATTATCTCCACCTCACATAGCCCAGAGAAGCCAATCTATCGTACAGCTCCAGAAGCTGCTGTCCGTCAACGCCATCAGCATTGATGCCCGCATGTTTTAGCTCACTGAGAACATCCTGCGTTGATACAACGAGCGGGGCATTCCGCTTTCTATCACCGAGCCTGAGCAACGCCTTCTGTGATGCCTCTTCGATAATGGCCTTGTTCTTCTCAAGCCATCGCCGCGTCGGCTGCGCACCGCCAAGCAGCGTCGGTTCATATTTCATATAC
Organism: Candidatus Woesearchaeota archaeon; assembly: GCA_016211195.1. Lineage (GTDB taxonomy): Archaea > Nanobdellota > Nanobdellia > Woesearchaeales > JAGVYF01 > JACQSS01. Next base: position 9,214 of record JACQSS010000029.1, on the reverse strand, counting down.
ATGAAGAGCTTGAGCGCTGCATTCTTATCTTTAAGCTTATCATTGACTGTTGACCAGAAGGAAAAATGCGCATAATACTCCGGGATGAATTCCTCCAGCGCCACTTTCTGGACAACTGTGGTGATATTCTTCGTATCCTTGATATATTTCTCCAATTGGGCCTTATCAGTTCTGATGCCACCAGCAGTGACAAAAAAAGCTTTATCAAACGCGCGCTGGCTGTCAAACCCGAACAAGACCTTGCTGAGGTACCTGACGTCTTCGTAATAAGGATGTCGCATGAACTCGAGGGCATTGCCCTGTTCCATGATTGAGAACTCAGCCCATGCTTCCGGGTCAAAAGCTTCTGTGAAAGGCAGGCGCTGCAGTTTAATGTTCCTATGTTCACACTCATGCTTGAGCACACGGGGAACGCTATCCATGTAATCGAGTGCGCGTGCCTTGTGGTCATAATAAACCCAGCCTGCATTGAGATAGGTGATACCCAGTGCAGGGATAGGACCAAAGATGTGCTTTTTGGGCACAAAGTCCGTGATCGTCATATCGGGTAAATACAGCGCATCCTTCACGGTGACGCCCGGAGCAACTTCCTTATTGAGTTGATCGACCAGCTTCTCTTCCGACTTCATCACTTTGTCATCCTTAAACTGCTTCTCCAGCGCAGTAAGTATCCTGTCCTTTGTTTTACTGTGCCCCTCGTATGCCAGCAATGAGGCCTGACGCTGTGTTTCAATGATGTCATTCTTAACGGCTTCAAACTCCTCATGGCTCAGCTCTTCCCGCCCTTGTTGCGTATAATGCGCCACAACTTTCTGCTCAGGCGTTTTCCACGAGGATTCCTCACGATAGTTCTTGAACAGGAACTCGACCGATTGTCCATGCACATCTGCAGCGATGGTAATACCATTATTGAAAAAATCACGGGCGGGTTTCTCCGGATATTTGCCGACCATTGCCTGATACGTCATGAACTTTGCCGTTATCCTATCTACCTCACCACTATAGGTTGTCGGGACGTGTTTAAGATAATGGGGAGTTGCAGCATATCCCACACTGGACAGCGTTGCAGCAGCGACCAGAGAAAGCAGAGTTTTGTTTGCCATGAGCCTCACCTGTTTTGAACAGACAGGTAACACACCAATACTACATAAATGAATCATATGTAATGTATATAATACATATAACCGAATCATTTCATTGAAAAGTTCACAACAGCTCGCAATGGTATAGGCATCAATTATTTTTCCCCGACAAGCAAGAAAGAGTCTGCATCAGGCAATTGGGCATGACGGCTGGCACCTTACAGGTTGCCGATGGAAAGGGAACGTATCACAACGAACGTGGCTAAAATGACCATCCTCTATAGACAGAGGTACACGACGCGACGTCATTTGAAATACGCAGGTAATTCCGGGTCAGCCAGCAACTCTTTGACATACTTCACACGTACCGGACCGTGAAGGCCTTGGCTGTTCCTAATTCCCCAGCTAAGAATACCGACGAGTTCTGGTTTCCCATCACGCAAGGCATAGGCGGGTCCTCCACTGTTACCGGGATTGCTTGTCGCATTAGTATAGAAATTTTTGTCGTCCCAGGCTTTATCCGGATTGCCAGTACTGAGCACGATGCCATTGCTATAAATCTTCGCAATCCCCATGGGAAACCCGACTAGATAGATAAGATGGCCCGGAGCCAATTCTTCTGAATTGCCAAGGGGTGGGGCGACAACGAATGAATCAAAATCTTCTGCAGCTACTGTCGCCTCGAGCAGGGAGACATCAGCTGTTTTCGAATTCTTTACCAGTGTCAGTGGCAGGCTGCTGACGACACTGGATTCGACTTCTTTCCGGACCATGAGAACCTTGTGCGCGATGAGCTTACTGGAATAGATGATGTTTCCCTTCTCATCCTTTTTCTCGGCAGGGACCGGATCTGGTTCAAAGACATGCTTTGCAGTCAGCACCAATAACCTGTTTTCAGCCTTTTTGATGATGACACCGGTCCCGATGTATCGTTTCGTCTCCAGCTTTCGTTTTTCTGTTCTCGTCCCTTTTTCATCATACACGTAATCAATGTGTTCGTATGTCGCTTCATTCATCAGTTTATAGGCAGGACTCGTCATCGCCATAACCTTTTCTGGTGTGAGAGACATGGCAGCATAATCATATTGCCCATTGCTCGCATCAAGAAGCAGCGTTTCCAAGGCGTGTAGTCGGCGTTGTGCACGTTCCGTGCCAGACAGGCCAAGTCTTGTTTCCAGTCTGTTCAGATAATTGTACTCGTTGGGCTGCACTGACAAGAACGTATCCCGTGAGAATGTGTGCAATGCCGCTACTTCGTGTTCATACGTACGCCGGGTACGGTCATGCTGCTCCACGCGCTGCTTCACAGCCCAAAGATTTTGCATGAGATCCTCCTTGTTAGCCAGGCCAAAGAAAACAAGGGAAGAAAAAAAGATTGTCGCAAACAGTGTTTTTTTTTTGATTCCATTCACCTCTTCATATACTTCTCAAGGGTTGGATCCAAGACAGGCGTCCATTTGAAATATTTTATGGGCGGCTGCGCTGGGTTAAGCATTGGCAGCACTTCAAGATTCATAATGCCCCGAAGACTCCCCTGCTTTCCAATCTCATCCACGTACTGGTCCCATGGCTGCATGCCCGGATTCATCGAATAAGCAGTGCCATCTGCAAACGCTCCACCGGGCTGGTGCAGATGAAACAGGAAGACAACATCTGCATCCTGATTTGAGCCACGTATCTGGGGCATTGCACCGTTAAGTTCATCCTTACCTGAGCGAGGTTTGTGCATGGCATACATCAGATGACCAAACAGCCTGAACTGGTTACGTCCACCACCGGGCTGGCCCTTGCCATGAATCTCCGTCACCCGGTCTTCGTATCTCCGGTCAACAAGCATGGCAATCTCGGGTGCTTCATCGCCGGTAAATGTCGTATTGTAATGATTGCCAGAGACGATGACGAGGTGCCCGCCCCGGCTCAGGATTTTTTCAAAATAAGGCACAAGACGATAACGAATTTCCTTCTTCTGGTCATCTTCCGTATTGAGGCCATAGGCATAGATATTCTTGAGCAGAAGTTTTTCAAGTTGCTCAATCTTTTTTTCATCGGATAATTTGCCCGTCTTGATGGCTTTGATTGCCTCTTCCACTTTTGTCGGCAGCATGGAAAAGTATTGCTTGGTGCTATCGAATGGCCGTTTCCAGACTCCATGAACCAGCTCGCTGGTAACGACCGCATGAGGCAACCCGTGCTCCTGCTGATATTTCTGGACAGCGTCAACGAACTCGTAATTGCTTGGTCGGCCAAAATCATTCCCGACGCCGATATGAACGTCCCCGTTGTGCTCAATCCGGGCTGGGTTTTGCACTATGAGCCGCTGGTGCACTGCTGCAACCGCGGCTTCGACTTTCTTCTTCTTTGCAGAAGCGTGGGCAGCTTCCTCCTGGAGCGCATGGAGTTGCCTGCCTGCTTCGGCAAAGTCACGACCATCAACATACTCAAGAGAATGGACTCCATTTTTCTTCACCGTATGAATGACGATCCCTGATGCAAAATTGTGCGCCCTGTACCGTACAATATGCCAGTTCTTGATGTTCTTGTCCTTGTAATATTCAAGTTGAGCATATGACTGGAACGTCGGCAGCTGAAGGTTCACGACGCATTCCGGTGTCTTTCGCTCTTCGCCCTCAACAGTATTTTCTGTGTACTTCGGCTGCGGTTGGAACCGGAAACCATCGAGCCCGTGCGCGCACAGGCGTATGTCCGGAACAACGTGCCTCATCCGTGCAGCGTATGTATTTTCCGCTTTCATTGTTTTCAAGGATGTCTTTGTTGGATTATCAGACAAATAATTGGTCGTATGGGACATAGTCAGGACAATACCATCAAGCGTCAGAGTAGTCTCTGCATCAGAATGAATGTGCAGCTTCTTGCGATCCTTGACATCAACGACGGAGTACAACAGGTGGTTATACTCTTCCTTGGTCAGACGGAAAATGATGCTTGCCTCTGCTGGCTGTATTTCCCTGCGTTTGATGATCCTTGGTCCCAGCTGCTTTTCCTTCTGCAGCGCATTGAGATTCAATTCAAGCTCACGCATGGCTTTGGTTTTATCTTCCTGCTCCTGCGCGTATTGGGTTATCTCGCCGTTAAGCTCGCCTATCTTTTTCTGGAGCTGGTCACGGCTCGTGGCTGCAAGGAGGAACTCCTTGAGCACAAGACCTTCCTTGACTGATAATTTTGCGAGTTCGGTATCATGTTGTTTGATAAGCGTTTGCACGTATTTTTTGAATTCTGCCGGGTCGCGGTTCCGGAGATAATTCCGTGCTTTGGTCAGAAATTCACGCTGCTTGGCAACGGTTTTCACATCTCCTTCAGTCCGGGTAATCTGGTCCTGCAGGAGCTGCAGCTTCTGCTCAAGGTCAGCCTCCTTACGTTCCTTCTGCTGGTAGTCCACAATCTTAAGTTCTTCCAGACCAACAAGATTCTTCTTATCTTCTTCTCCATGGATGTAATGGATCTCCTTAAGAGATGGTAATGCCACAAGCAGCTTCTGGAGTTCTTGCTTGGTATAATCAACAGCCTCCTTTCTGTTCTCGATGACGTGCAGTGCGAACTTCTCAAGGTATTCTTTTGTCTTCTCGTCGATGCCCCCCTGCTGGAGAAGGTCATTCACCCAGCCAATGGGTGGCTTTGTCGGGTCCGAGCCAAGAAAACGCATTTTCTGCGCATTGTACTTGCTATAGAATTCGGGAATCTCTGGTATGAGACCACCGTTGATAATAAGATATTTTATCTTCTTTGCCGTTGATGGATTAGCGTGCAGGAATGCAGCAAGCCCATCCATCATTGCCGGATCATAAATTGCAGTGCCAAATGCCGGTTCGCCGATAGCCAGATAACAGAAGTCATCCCCAACAAGCTCCTCTAATTTTTTCACAGACACCCCCTCCATCACAATTTCTTGTCTTGCTCCTTAAAATAGATTACTGATTTGATCCCTCCTGTCGAGTTGGGTACGCACATGAAGCAATGAGAATGCCTGCTTCCACAGCCAATCTGCCTGCGCCAGCTTGAAGTTTGCCTGTTCACTTGTAAAGGCCTCCTTGTCATAGCTGATCGTGCCATCCCTGTTCCTGCTGATAATGAACGGGTGCAAGTCTTTGACAATCGTGAGGTAATCAACCTGACCATCATTGTTATAATCACGCAGATAAAGAACCCAGCGATAGTTTTTCAGGTAGCAGGACACAAGCTCAATGGGTTTATCATTGCGTGACACAATTTCGTATGATATTTCGCAAGGACCAATCCATGAAGAACACGAAAAGCCAATCTTTTCCCGCAGGTTAAATGGATAGAGTCCCATATCGCGTAATGACATTCACCGTCCTTATTGCCCGTTGCCTGAATTGACCCGCTCCAGATCACGATCAATAATCTGTCGCAGGTGTGTCAAGATGTATTCTGGCCTGCTGCGGTAGCTACTTCCTTTTTCCGCTATAATCTGGTCTATCTTGTCCACAAATGGTTTCGGCAGTGGCACATTTGTATACATCATAGTACCCCTCTTTTTTTTGACCCCCCATAATCTTACAAAGAAACAAGCAAATTAGCTATAAATAGGTTGTGAATATAGAGAATATAGATGTCATAGTCTCAATGACCTACCGAACCAAGAAGACATCATTCATTTAGTGTAGCTATTGTCTTCGATACTTTTTCAAGTCGGGAACAGAGCGTCTCGACAACCTCCTTTTCCAAATCATACTCTTCTTCAAAGACTTTTACCCAGTTAATGAGGTCACGTATGTCACTTTGGGCCTCGCGTAGTTTGTCTTTGTGCATTGCACGTTTTCAGGAACTTGTCCTTTTTATATTTTTTGAAATTCGGGGCCCGGAAACCCTTGCCAGTACTCATGCCACAGCTAAGCCTGAAGACATCACGCTCGTCGCGGGCCGTGACGAGCGGAGCGAAAGGGTTTCACAAGCGTAGAAATTTGGCAAGCAGCTGTAGAACCTTCTGTGCATCGGCCCGTGTCTTGAGCGCATCTACCACTTTTCCCCGCAACACTTGGGGAGGGACATCCTTCCATGCCGCGAGAAGTTCCCTGATTTTTGCTTCAAGCTCTTTCTCTCCCAGAACTTTATAGCGCAGAATCCGTTGGTCGATGGGCCCCTCACTGCGGAAAATATCAAGCAATGCGTCTTTTGTCACGTTCCCCCGTGATAAAGCTGCAAAGACTGCATGGTATTCTTCCGGCGTCGGATAGACCTGGAGATTATACTTACGTAACAGGATCTTTGGCACGGAGACGATTGTCTCTGCCATGAATGCCGGCTTCACCTGCTGGTATTTCTTCACGCAGGCAAAAAAGAGGTCTGCATACCCATCGGAGACAAGCGCCTGCGCAAGATCCTTGCCGATACCGTGAATGATAATCCTGTCAACTTTAGTAGTCCATAATTCGGGGAGTGTCATTGTTTGACTCGGGGCCACAGGGCGCACATCCGTCTCGGGATATAGGCGCGCTGCTCCGGGCATTGGCCGCATATATGTCGACGTGCCATCAGGGTTTGCACGCCTGACTTCCCGGGGCACGCCATGCGCAATCATATGCACACGAGCCATGACGCCTTCCATGCCTTTCGCAGCCTTCGTCGCTGTATCGGCGATAAGCACAAATGCATCCTGTTCTGCACAACCCAGCGCAGCGCGGAGACGCTGCACGTCTTCAGCAGTGATACCATATTTCGGCAGTTCATCGCTGTGGAAAATGCCACCAACGCCCCCATAGAATTTTGCATAGTCAGATAATTCGGTCCCGACACGTCGACAGGGCTGTACCTCTTTGCCGAGCAACCCATGCATCTGCGCGAGGCGTAATCCGAGGACAACACCGCCTCGGGAGAGAGCATCAGCAATGACTTTGCTTGCAGCGTTTGCGAACACTGAAGTGACAGCCGTGACTTTCCCCATTGTAACGGTCTTGACTGATGCCGCCAAGTCCAGCAGACTCTTTTGGCGCTGTGCTTCATACTCAACAATCGTAGGCAACATCTTAAGGTCCTGAGCGCCCTTGATCTCCACGCGTTGCCCACCCGCAATGCTGACATTTAAGTCCTGGCGGATCGTGCCAAGGCCGCGCTTTACTTTTTCTGTGCTCCGCAGGAGCATGCCAAGATACATGGCAACGTCTATGCACTGTACCGGGTCAGTTATGTCTGGTCCTGTTGATATTTCGATGAGTGGAATACCCAACCTATCAAGACGGTATGTTACGGAGTCTTGTGTTTGGGCAATATCCTTTGCCGCATCTTCCTCCAAGAGAATGGTTGGGATTGTAATGGTACCGAAGGGACCTTTAATATGGCCATCCATGCCTACAAGTGCAGTGCGTTGGAAGCCAGATACAACAGAACCGTTCACAATCGTTTTGCGCATGACCTGTATTTCTGTTGCTATGGTTGCATTAACAAGTTTAGCCACTTGCAAAGCAATTGCCAATGCATCCTGATTTAATGGATGAGGTGGTTCCTCATCCAGTTCCACCAGGCATGTTGTATCATGATATGCTTCATAGATGAACTCACGACCACGAAGATGTTCAGCCTGCGCAGCGACATCCACTGCACCGGACTCTCCAGCCACAGCACGCAGCTGACGATGGACTAAATAATGGGGTGCATCATCACGCAAGAGGGATGGGCACGGACAAAAGAGTTTTACAGTCTCTAGCTGCTGATGGATTTCAAGTCCTACTTTAAGACCGAGTGATGAATCAAAAGCCATGGGGAACCGGGAGAGATTTCATTTTTAATAGTTATGGGACATTTCACCTACAAGATTCTGTGAAAACAGGTCCTTTGCTTCTTTTTTGTCGTGAGTGGACAGCAGCCACGCGAGCTTGATGAAAGCTGTCTCCCACGTCATGTTCTGCAGTGTGCCAATAACCCCGGCGTCCAGGAGCATACGACCGGGTCCATACACATCCATGTTAACACGGCCATGGCCAGTCTGGGACGCCATGGCGAGCACCGTTGTTTTTGCAAGTGATGTGATAGCATCAATGATGGCACGATGCTCCTTGGTATGGATATCAAAAGCAATAATGGGACAGTGACCAAGTCCAGTGCCGAGAAGAAGCAACCCGTCGTAGCCTTTGTATGCCTTGAACTCACTCGCATACATATTTGGATGCATCGTCAGGACACCGACTTTTATCTTATCGTCAAAAAGCTGAAGCTTTTTATCCCATGATGACCCGCGCAGCGGCAATTGGCCGAAGGGGGTGACTGTGCCACCGATTACAACATCAGCAAGAGGTGATGCATCCACCGGCTGAAATGCATCGCGCCGCGAGGTATGGCTTTTTCTTGTGCGCGTTGCCGGCAGGATTGTGCAGATGCCATCATTGATGGTCTTGTGCATGCAGATGCCGATAACCGAATAGTCTGTACGAGTGATGAACTGCACCGCAGCAAGCAGATTCTGCGCAGCGTCACTGCTGCCCCGATCTGAACTGCGCTGAGCACCGACAAGAAGAATGGGTATCGGGAATTTTGGCAAAAGAAATGCAAGGGCACCTGCAGTGAAATGCAACGTATCGGTGCCATGCGTAATGATGATGCCGCATGCGCCATTTCTCCACTCAGCAAGAGCTTCTTTGGCCAGCAGATTATAGTGCGCAAAGCGCATGTTTTCTGACATCATATTGGCGACGAGACGTGAGCGGAGCGTTGCATAGTGCTCCAACTCAGGAAATTGCGCCAACAAATCCTCAGGAGTAAACTGTGCAATGACGCCCCCTGTTTCATAACTTACACGCGAAGCGATAGTGCCACCAGTATGAAGGATTGAAACAATGGGCTTGTCTCCTTTCTGGGCCGGAAGGTGCCGTTTTGGAGGTGGAGAAAACTTTGTGAGAGTGACTTGCTTTGTGACCAGCTTCCGCGCAATCCCCACATTATAGCCATTCGGCAGTTTCAGGACAATGATGTCGTCGCGTAACGAAGGCATCAGCGTCCCTTCGTAGACCTTTTCCGTGGTAACGATTTTAACGACATCACCTGGTTGCGACATGCACCCCAGCAACAGAAGTGCGTATTTAAGCTTTACCGAGAATGGGGCTTCATCCAAAAAAGGGTTGGCATCATTTTTGTGAGGCTAAAGAATGGGTAACATGGACAAG
>JACQSS010000027.1 GCA_016211195.1 Candidatus Woesearchaeota archaeon | reverse complement strand
CCCATCAACTACTTTCTTACGTTCAACATTCATTTTCGTCAAGTGGATTGCTGCAATCATTGTGTATCACCAATGCCTCATTTCCAGCACAACTATTTAAAGCTTGCCGGGTCGTTGGGATATCATTATAAATCGTCTCATCTCATCTCAAGTATGCTTGTACTGCCGGTTCTGGGGGCTCTTGGTTACATTGCTGGTCATGCTTTAGCTGTTATCGCACCCGAGGAAATTCCTGTTGGTATAGGATACCTGCGTGCTTTTGCTCGTGTATTGTTCCTCATCTTAATTAGCGTGCTCATGACAAAATTGTCTTTGGTTGTGCTCTTAGTAGGGGTCTGTACTCTCTTTTATCCACGTGCTCAGCACGCTTTTCTTGCCCTCGCATCTGGCCTGCTTGTGGGTGGTTCACCAACAGCACTCATGATGAGTATGGGTTTTCTGATCGGGCTCCCAGTAGGCAGCTTAGCAACACGGAGTGAAGCTTTCTTCCTAGGATTTTTGTTCTTGCTGGCGGCGCTACCATGGCATTTTGCGTAGGTGTAGCCAATATCCTAGATGGTTTGTCAGGACATGGAGAAAAAAACCGAGGACAAGAGCAGTTGTCATAATATCAAGCGGTATGGGAAAGGCAATTGCTGTTGCAGCAATGGCCCCGAGAATGAAGTCTATCTGGTCAAAAGGTCTCCATGATTGTCCAGGTGCGATGCCGATACGTCGTTTGAAGAAACTTTTGATGAGGTCTCCAACCAATGCACCGCCTCCCTGCAGAAAACCAAGAAGCACCCATTGCTCATAATTCACTACCTCCAGTGATGGGAATGGGTGCAGTGACTGGAGGTAAGCGATAGCAAGAGCAAGTGCAATACCGCAAACAAGTCCACGGAGTGTCTTATGGTCACCAAGGAGACGTTTGCCATGAAATGTCATTCCTCCGTCAAGTGGGATAGCAAGCCATGGTACCCATCTTTGGACGAGAACAGGAGCCATATTGGCAAATCCAGCTGGCAAGAAAAAGTAGATGGTCATGAGCATTCTCATAAAGACACCTTCCCAATCCGGATGGGTGCGATCATAAGCAATGCTTGAGCTAATAATGTCCATGGATATGTCCATGTGGGCGCTGAGAGGAAATACATGGCGGGGATAAGCAGCCCGCTGATGGTTATGGGAACACCGTAGAAGACACCTTTTTCTTCCATGATATTATAACGTGCGAGCCGTAAAATGCCACATGACAGGAAAAAGAAAAACAATGGGAAAAAAAAGACGTTCTTCGCCATCGCCATGCCAAAGACGGCTGGTGCCACGCCGAACGAGAGGATATCAGCAAGTGAGTCCATCTCCCTGCCAAAACTTCCTTCACGGTGGAGACGCCGTGCAATCTTTCCGTCCAGCGCATCGCAAAATGCAGAGCAGAGCAAAAGCACTGCAGCAGCAGCGTAACTGCCATGAATAGAAAAGATGATCGACAGGAAACCGCAGCCCGCATTTGCCAGCGTGAAAAAATCTGGTAGTGCCAGCAACATCCTAAACTGGTATGCTGCTGGGATCCGTCGGTTGCTCTGTAGATAATACTTGCGCGCATAATCCATGCCCGATACAGTTGTGAAGAGAAGAGCAAGTAACAGGAACGGCCAGAAGGAGAGGTCTGCCAAAAAGCTCAGGATTGCAAGAATCTGGAAAAAAGTAGTCATCTTGCTCAGGCGTGTGGGTTGCAGCAATGGTAACCCCTTGCGTAGGATGATTATACCCGCAAGAATGATTGCCAGATCCCGTAGCAGAAAAAGACTAAAGACGACCAGTGGGAAACCAGCGACACTGACCAATGCTGCAGTCGTTGCATTGACCATGACTTTGTCTGCGACCGGATCAAGAAGACTGCCCAGCCGCGTCTCCATTTTATACCGTCTCGCCAGATAACCGTCCAGGGCATCAGTCAGGCTTGCAAAAAAAAAAAGCAATGTTGCGATCTGAAACTGGCTTATAATAATAGCCCAGAAGATGAGCGGAGAAAGGAGCAGCCGGCAACATGTCAGCACGAGAGGGATATTGAGCCGCTTACTTCGCAGTTTTGTTGCGACTTGCTGCAATGATTGCCTTGCCTTGAGCTTCTGCTGATCAAGCTTGGTCCTGATACGTTCCAATGATGGATTGGCCAGCATATACTTTTTCTCCTTTATGAACGACAACGTGTATCTTATCTCGCGGGAAGATGACACAGACCTGGCTTCCTAACCTGATAGCTCCAATTCTGCTGCCTTTAAGTACTTTATTCCCCAGAGCGACAAAGCATCGGATGCGCCGCGCCATCGCTCCGGCGATCTGAATAACCTTGATCTTTATTCCCTTGTTTCTAATGGTCACTTCGTTGTGCTCATTCTCAACAATGCGCTGTGTCTTGTTCATCAATGCATTACTAAATTTTCCTGGCACATACGTCACAACATCAACAATGCCGGTGATGGGTGATCGCTGCACATGGACATCCCATGGCCGCATGATAATCTGGATAAGGACGCAATGTGGTGAAATGTCCGTGCACAAGGCTTTTATCTGCCCAAGCAGGCCTTTGTCAATGACGGCTTCATGGTCTACATCGATGATCTGCCCAATGATGCCATCAGCCGGAGAGACAATATTACTGCCTAATGGAATCAGTCGTGCCGGGTCACGGTGGAAAAAGAGATAGAATCCGATTGCTGTAGCAATAATCACGAGTGGGATGAGCATTATCCCTTGTCTTTTCCTTCTGTATTAAAAGCTTCGTAAGGTTTAAATAACGTTAGGCTCCCACAGCAGCATTTGCCCCCATAGCTTAGCGGTGGAGCGCGCGACTGTTAATCGCGAGGTCGCCAGTTCAAGTCTGGCTGGGGGCGTTGAAACCCGGCTTCAAGTCCCGCGGTTGCGGGCATGGTAAACCACATTATTTTGATGTGGTTTGCCAGATAGTCAACCAACCATTATTGCGTTGGTTGACTAGTGGGTTAGCTTTCCTCTCCCGAGCAGCTCTTCATCTTTTTACCCTGATTCGAATAAATGTCCACTATATTGGAGACTACGCTTCTACAGTTATTGATCGACTGCGTGAAGACTCTGTTGGGTAGTTGCTCGCCAAGCGACGATCACATTGAAAGGTTCATGATGGCCATCAATTATGCGAGCATTGGCTTCCTCCTCTTGCAAGCAAAAAGGGGATTACAAAAGGAATTTTTGCCATTACTTAATAAGCTCCATGCGAACCGATGGCCACAGAGCGCAAGCGGAGGAACTTTTCAATGGGACCCAAGCGACATGATTTATATAACTGCGTTATTTGCATTCTTAACAGTCGCAATTGATATTTTGTGTATACCAATAAGGGGATGCTCGTAAAATGCGTCATTTACAAAAGTCGAGTGTTTTTACCACGTTGATATTTGTGATCATTTTTTTTAATTTGGTTTCCCCTGTAATAGCCGTTGAGGAAATAGGGAATTGTAAAGATACAGGATCTTGCCCTAATGGGTACCAATGCGGGGGTATTGATGCCTATGGTATCAAAGATGTCGCTAAGATGATGTTCTGCGAACCTACGGAAACAAGCAGATCCTGCTATGACCCTTCAACTCCCCCGTGGGATTTTGCCAAATGCCAATCAAATGAAATCTGCTTGATCACTAAAGACGGGTATGCCAAAACCCCCAAACAAGGACGCTGTGTTATTCATCCATTGTTTCCAGTAAAATCAGAAGAGCCATCAAAAGCAAGCGGGATGGAAATCATCATTGTCCATGATCCAAGCAAAAAACCTTGGTTTGGGGAACCAGAAGTGATTGGTGAAGCCCAGTTGTCTGTCAAGAAAGGCAGTTCTGCAGAGAGTGAACCGATAAAATTGTTGTTAGGCGATGCAGTCACAGCGCCGGCAGGAGCTGAAGTGGTTATCCGTGCGGGTACACACCTCTATAATCTTGCTCCAGGCTCATCGCTAAAGCTTGACGAGGCGCTCGTGGAAGGGGGCAAGCCAGAAGTCACATCCACAAGTCTTCTTGGTGGAGTTGTCAGGTTTTTGATTCCACCACGCGACTCTGGAGAAACTAAATTTGGAGTAAAATCCGGCACGATAGCAACCGGCGTGAAGGGAACACAGTTTATTATTGACTCCTCTGATAACGGGGACGATGTTTATGTACTTGATGGTGAAGTGGAAGTTGTCAGCTTGAGTGCTCCGTCACAAAAAGCAACTGTCTTTGCAGGAAACGGCATAACTGGAACACAAGAAGGACTTGGGAAGCCTCAACTTGTCAAAGCAAATGAACTGGCTAAAAAATATCCAACTCTATTCGAAGGAGTCGAATATGCTGATGATGCAACAATAAAGAAATTAAAAGTAGTCCTTGGTAATAAGTATGTTGGCACTGAACGTGTAGAACCAGCAATAAAAACCAGTACGCTGCTTTTGGCCTTTGTCGTCATTCTTGCTGTTGCATTCGCCGCCATCAAAGCATATAAGGCTAATAGGAGATAGACTGCTCGTGTCATCACTACTTTACTACCCTCCTGCGGGGTTCTTGGCAAGCCTATTCCATAACATTTATAAAAAAACCGCTGCTCATTGGGTTCGTGGGCCCGTAGCTTAGCCTGGAACACATTGGTCAAACAATGCTGTAGGCAATGGAGCACACGACTGATAATCGTGCGGTCCGGAGTTCAAATATTGGCGCCCGAAGGTCGACAATACCTTCGAACGCCGGTGAGAAAGTCTCCGCGGGCCCATTTCTATTCATGTCGCCCAACCCGGTCGTGGATATTGCTTTGAGCACAATAGGACTGAACAAGCAGGCCCTTGTGTTTGTGCATTCCAAAGCTAGTGCAGAAAAAAGCGCTGAAGAGATTGCCCATGCCCTGAAGCGCACGACACGGCCCATGCCACAACTCGCTGCGGAGAGCCTCACAGCACTGGACAAACCCACAAAACAATGCGAGCGCCTAGCAGCATGCCTTACGTATGGTGTTGCCTTCCATCACGCTGGGTTACCCAGTGTGCAACGCTCATTGATCGAAGATGGATTCCGGCAAGGGACCATAAAAATCATTGCATGCACACCGACTCTGGCCGCTGGCATAAACCTTCCCAGTTTCCGTGCAGTGATAAAAGACCTTAAGCGCTATACCATGACTGGGATGGACTGGATACCAACCCTTGAATATCAACAAATGGCAGGCCGCTGCGGCAGGCCTGACTTCAATGATACCCATGGTGAAGTTATTGCGATTGCCAGCGATGAACGCATGAGGGATGAGATATACAAGCGATATCTCAATGGATTGCCAGAAGAGATTTTCTCGAAGCTCGCAGTGGAACCGGTTCTGCGTACCTATGCATTGTCCCTTATCGCTACCCGTTCGTTCCACACACGGGAACAGCTGCACGCCTTTTTCGAAAAAACATTCTGGGCCCATCAATACCGTGATCTTCAGCGTCTCCGGATGCAGTTAGACAAGATGGTCAATCTGCTCACACAATGGGGCTTTATCGATGCAGAAGCAGCAGCAGGATTTATGTCCGCTCTGACTATGGACAATTATACCGCAACCCCTCTCGGTAAACGTGTCGCTGAGCTGTACCTCGATCCATTGACTGCATATGACCTCGTTCAGGGAATCCGGTCAGCACAGACAAAGAAAGTTACTCCATTTACCCTTTTGCATCTTATCTCGTGCACGCTTGAGATGCGGCCATTGCTGCATGTCGGGACACGTGATTATGACAAAATTCAGGAACAATTGGTTCGTCATGACGACGAGCTCGTGCATGAAGCTGACTTTGATCAAGATTCGTTCCTTGACGGGACAAAAACAGCTCTTTGCCTGCATGATTGGATAGAAGAGGCCGATGAAGAACACCTCTATGAAAAGTACAATATCCGACCCGGAGAAATCCATGTCAAGCTGGAGCGTGCAGACTGGTTGCTGTTTGCGTTAAGTGAATTGGCTTCCATTATGGGACACCAGCCTCTCCGCAAAGAAATTGCATCAGCACGTACTCGGCTCACCTATGGGGTGAAGGAAGAACTCCTGCCGCTTATCCGTTTTGAAGGCATCGGGAAAATGCGCGCGAGAATACTCTACACACATGGAATCCGCGACGTCGCGGGAGTAAAAAAAGCCCCTTATTCTATGCTCTCAACATTGGTTGGTAAGCAGGTTGCGGCATCCTTAAAGCAGCAGGTCGGCATGCCTGTCGAACAGCCTAAGCACGAGACTCCATCCACGCTTCTTGCATGGTCAGCTAAAAAGCCGATTGAGGAGTGATTTCTTCGGTGTATATGTCTTGTCAAATTCCATCAACAGTTCTTTCTGTTTCTGTGTCAGTTTCGTCGGCGTTTCGACAATAACATAAACAATCTCGTGACCTGCGCCAGAGCCTTGTAAGGAAGGCAAACCTTTTCCTTTGAGTTTGAATGCTGTATGTGTTTGTGTTCCTGCCGGGATGGATACCATTTCTTTTCCAAAGAGTGTCGGCACTTCAATTTCTCCACCCAGTGCAGCAAGTGTCACACTGATCGGGACTTTAATAATGATATCTTGCCCGTCCCGCTCAAAGAGTTTATGTTCTCTGACCATGACCACAAAATAAAGGTCGCCACTCGGACCGCCTTTGACGCCAGCATCACCGCCACCGGAAATCCTGAGTTTGAAACCGCTCATGATGCCTGCCGGTATCTCGACCTCAACCTGCCGCTCCTTGCGTACCCGACCTAATCCGTCGCATTCGCTGCATGCACAGACAAGGACAGTCCCTTCCCCCTGACACGTTGTACATGGAGATGTCTGGGAAAAATAGCCAAAGGGAGTTCTGATCGTACGTTTGGCATAACCTGACCCGTTGCACGTGCTGCATTGCTTGATATCATCATCCCGCGCAGCCCCTTTGCCGCTGCAGGCAGTGCACTGTTCCATCCGATGGATCGTGACCCTTTTCTTCTTGCCGCTTGCAGCGTCCTCAAGCGTCACGTCCATGTCATATGCGATGTCACTCCCCCGCACATGGCGTGACCGTCTTTTCCCACCGAAGAACCCTTCAAAAACATCACTCATGTCAAAACCAAAGTCAGAGAATGGACTATAGCCCTCATGCTGTTGCTGTTCCTCAGTTGTGCCGAACTGGTCATAGTGCTGCTTTTTCTGGTCATTAGTGAGAACATCATAGGCCTCGGTGATTTCCTTAAATTTCTCTGCAGCACCAGCTTCCTTGTTCAAATCAGGATGATACTTCTTTGCAAGCGTTTTGTACGCCTTTTTTATTTCATCCCTGCCCGCATTGCGCGAGACGCCCAATGTTGTGTAGTAATCTTTCATATGGCCTCTGCAAAAACGTCCTTGTTATACATCAGCCGCTGCAAGACCTGTTCTCTTGTGCACCATGCAAACGCGCTGTGTTCACGTGACAAGTGAATGTCCTGTGTCATGTCTGCTTTCACGAGGAAATAGGTAAGATATTTATGGATTCTCTCTCCGCTTTCAGTAAACCAATAGTCACGTTTGAATGGCAATACCTGTTCAACCGCCGCATCAAGCCCCGTCTCTTCTTTTATCTCACGCAGGACTGCTTCTTCCTGTGTCTCTCCTGCTTCATGTGCTCCCTGAGGAAACTGCCAGCCAACCCACTTTCCCTGTTTCTTGAGCAACAGAAAATGGTCACGGTCATGGACAATACCTACTACAGCATGAATGACAGCCATACTCAGTCGAAACGGCCCTTGACCTTGTACTGGTCACTGGTCAGGATTTCATCCAGCTCGTTGTCAATGCCTTGACCTGGTGATAGCCATCGCACCATGAAGTAGAGCACCATACCAATGCCGGCATACCAGAGGATGTTTTCCATTGTGGTCCCTACAGGAAGAGGCATTTAAATATCTATGCCCCGTCCATTTTGTATTTGGCATCCATCGTGTCACTGCCCTTGGTTTGATCCTGCTGCCCTTCTGTTTTGTTTGCCTGCTGATACAGTTCAGTGCCAGCTTCGCTCAGGAGCTTCTGGAGCTCGTCTGTCTTTGTCTTGATTGCACCATAATCCTTTGCTGCAATCATCTTGCGCAGATCGTCTCCTTTCTGCCGCAATGTCTCCAGCTTCTGTTTGTCCACCTTCCCTTCAAAGTCAGCAAGCGCTTTGTCAAGTGAATAGACAATAGTGTCCGCGTGATTCAGGAGGTCTGCATCCTCTTTTCTCTTCTTGTCCTCCTGCTCATTTGCTGAAGCCTCTTTCCTCATAGCTTCAATCTCCTGCTCAGTCAGGTTCGTGCTTGAGGTAATGGTTATCTTCTGCTGCTTGCTTGTGCCAAGGTCCTTTGCAGACACGTGCACAATACCGTTGGCGTCGATATCGAACATAACCTCGATTTGGGGGATTCCCCTTGGCGCTGGAGGAATGCCAAGCAGGTCAAATCTCCCCATTGTTTTGTTATCGCCCGCCATCGGACGTTCACCCTGCAAAACATGGATGGTCACTGCAGTCTGATTGTCCGCAGCGGTACTGAAAACCTGTGTCTTCTTGGTGGGAATGGTCGTATTGCGTTCGATAATGCGCGTGAACACGCCACCCAGCGTTTCAATGCCAAGACTCAATGGTGTCACATCGAGAAGCAATAAATCTTTGACATCGCCCTTGAGGATGCCGCCTTGGATTGCAGCGCCCAGTGCGACTGCTTCATCTGGGTTGACTGACTTCTCGCCTTCCTTGCCGACAACGTCCTTGACAATGCGCTGCACTGCGGGTATCCTTGTTGATCCGCCAACGAAAATGACTTTGTCGATCTGATTGGAACTGAGTCCTGCATCTTTCAGTGACTGCAGCGTCGGGTCTTTGAGCTTCTCAAGGATGTCTGCAACAATGCTTTCAAATGCTGCCCGTGTCAGTTCAGCCGTGAGGTGCTTTGGCCCTGTCTTGTCTGCAGTGATATACGGCAGGTTGATGCTTGTGCTCGTCTTGCTTGACAGTTCGATTTTTGCTTTTTCTGCTGCCTCTTTGAGGCGCTGCAGTGCAACCTTGTCTTCACGGAGGTCTATCCTGTATTGCTTCTTGAATTCGTTTGTCATCCAGTCGATAAGCCGGTCATCAATATCATCACCACCAAGATGATTGTTTCCCGCAGTCGCCTTGACTTCAAAGACCCCATCCCCAAGCTCAAGCACGGACACGTCGAAAGTACCTCCACCAAAATCAAAGACGAGGATGGTGTGGTCCTTACCCTTGTCAAGGCCATATGCAAGCGCAGCCGCAGTCGGTTCATTGATGATGCGAAGCACATTCAGTCCGGCAATCTTGCCTGCGTCTTTTGTTGCCTGACGCTGCGCATCAGTGAAATATGCAGGGACGGTTACGACCGCCTCCGTGACCTTCTCGTTGAGAAATGCCTCTGCATCCGTTTTCAGCTTCTGCAAAATCATAGCACTGATTTCCTGAGGGGTATAATCATTGCTATCAAGGCTGACTTTGAAGTCTTCACCCATATGACGCTTGATTGACCGGACGGTGTTTTCCGGGTAAACGATGGCCTGATTGCGTGCAAGCCTACCGACAACGCGTTCATCACCTTTGATGAAGACTACGCTGGGCGTTGTCCGTTCCCCTTCGGCGTTGGGGATAATAACAGGTTTTCCGCCTTCCATAAATGCCACTGCTGAAAATGTTGTTCCCAAATCAATTCCAATCACTTTTGCCATTTTATCCCTCCACCTTTCTCGTGACTTTGACTTTGCTTGCCCTAAGGACTATGTCGTTCAACAGATACCCTTTCTGGAGCTCTTCAACGACAATATTATCCTCTTTCTCTGACGGGACGTACATGAGCGCTTCATGCAGTCTTGGGTCAAATGATTGCCGCAGCGCACTAATCTGTCGGACACCGGCATCTTCCATGATCGTCACCAGCTGACTGTACAAAAGCGACACGGCTTTGACGAATTCATCGTGGTGTGCAGTATGTTCAAGGCACAGACTAAAATGATCGCACAAGGGCAGCAATCGCAGCAGCAGATTCTTTGCAGCCCGTTCACCTTCCTTTGTGCGCTCTGCTTCAGTGCGCTTGCGAAAATTATCAAAGTCGGCAGCAATCTGTTTTGCAGCGTCTTTCAGTGCATCAAACTGCTTTTGGATATCTGCCAGTGCAGCATCCTTCTCTGCTACTATCTTCTCCATTTCAAGGAGTGTGTCCGTCCGTCCTTCGTCTAGGGTCTCTTTTGTCATTTTGTCGAGTTGAAGTCAACATATTTTATCTGGGATAAACAATAAATATATAAAGGTTATGGTCTCTCTCCCTCCCATGCAGCATATTACCTTTGTCCGTGTCCCTTATCCGGAAAAGAACATCCATCTGCAATTGCAATGGCTTGGGTGTTCGCTTGGCTTGCTTGGGGAGCGTGACAAGGACAGGTCATGCTTCCGTATCTTCATTGAACTGCTTAAAGCCGCCCAGCATAAAATGGCGCTTACTTCTGATGAGCTTGCCGTCCGGACAAAACTGAGTAGGGGCACTGTTGTTCACCATCTCAATAAGCTGATTGATGCGGGCATGGTCAATACTGTCCATAATACTTATTCCCTGCGCGCAGAGACCCTGACCCAACTCATTGAGGAATTACGTCGTGATGCGGGCAAGATCGCGGACACGCTTGCAAAAGGTGCAGCAGAACTCGATGCGTCGCTGGGTTTGTGACCTCCAAAGATTTATATATCACTGATACCCCTTTTGTGCGATATGCGAGGGAGGATTATGAAAAAAGGGCAAGGACTTACCATGGATGTTATTATCATTGCAGCCATTTCATTGGTTGTGCTGGTTGTGCTGATTGCTATTTTTACGGGTCGGTTGGGCCGCTTTACGTCAGAGATTAAAGATTGCGCAGCGCAAGGTGGGAGCTGTATGGCAGAAGAGGATTGCCGCGCGCAAAGTATGGCTATCCTGCCGGGTAAGACGAATTGCGACGAGACAGCGGCGTCCAAATGCTGCATCTCCACCGAAAGCAAGCCCAAAGAGTGAAGGCCATGCAGAAGAAAGGACAGGGATTACCGCTGGAAGTCATTATTGTCGGTGTCGTCGTGCTTATCGTCTTGGTTATCATCATCCTTATTTTCACCGGGAAGATGGGCGAGTTCCGTGTCAAGTCTGAGGAAGTCGGTTCGCTTGAACGCTTTGCCGGTGGTGAATTGGATGTTGATGGCAGCTGCTCACTTGAAGTAGGTCTTGGCACATGCCGCACAAGCTGCCAGCAGACAGAGAAAATCGGGAAATATGCCTCAACAGCAAAGCCCGGTGAAAAATGTAAGCTCGGGCTCTCATGCTGCACGGGGCAGTCACAATAGTACTTCACGAACGGACGTTTTTCTTTTTGGGTGCAGCACCACAATGTTTATTAACTTCGTTTCACCATTTTCTTCGTCGAGGGATCATGGCATTTTTGCAGCGTCTGGGGGCATTGTTCCGGAAAGGGAAGACCGTCTACTTTCCCGGCTGCACCACAACCGCAAAAATGCCCCATATTGCACAAAACTATGAGGCCTTGCTCAAGGCCGTCGGTATCCCTTTCATCACGCTTAAGGACACTGTCTGCTGTGGGGGTTTCTGCCTTGACGGTGGCTATCGAAACGATTTTGAGAAGCTGCGCCAGAAGAATATGGATTTGTTTAAGGACCAGCAAGTGACTCGTATCATCACAAGCGACCCCTCATGTTATCATGTCTTCAAGGACCATTATGCAATCCCTGTGGACTATGCACCCGTTGTGTTGAAGGATATTCCCTTTGCCCGGTCGCGGACTGAGACCGTCGCCTATCATGACACGTGCTTCCTTGCTCATCAAGCGAATCCCATCATAGAGCCCCGGCAGTTGCTCGAAAAAAAGGGATTCACTGTCTGCACTATGCAGCAAGCCTGTGGAGCAGGTGGTCTGCTCCCCCTGAATAATCCGGCATTGGCAAAGCGTATTGCAGCGCGGTGCCTCAAGAGCACACCCTGCCAAAAAATAGTGACCTCATGCCCACTTTGCTATGTCCACCTGAAGGACAGCGGGGATAAGGAAATCCTTGAGCTAAGTGAGGTGCTCGAGTGAAAGAAAAAATCGAGGACATCGTTGGGGCAGGCAATGTGTCTGATAAAGAGCAGGACCTTCTTGTCTATCAACGTGATAGTTCTGGATTAGAAGGTCATCCACGTCTTGTGGCATGGCCTGCGACAACAGATGAGATTGCGCGAATCATGAAACTGGCTAACTTGCGTAGTTTCCCGGTTGTGGTTCGTGGCAGTGGCACGTCCGTTGCTGGAGGGACACTTGCAGACGATGTGCTCATCCTCGATTTATCGCGCATGAACAAAGTGCTGCGACTGAATATGACCGAACACTCCGTGACTGTGCAACCTGCAGTCACTGTCCGACAAGTGAATACACTGCTCTCGTCCTACGATGTGCATTTCCCCATAATCCCGCATACGTTTGCAGGTGTTTCAACCATTGGGGGTATTGTGTCGCGTAATATGCCATCCCCTGTCCCCCGCTATGGTCGAGCAGGAGATTGGGTCATGTCACTTGAAGTAGTCGATGGTACCGGGAAAGTGTTCAATCCCTCAAAAGTCCCCCTCTTTATTGGTAGCGAAGGGATCTTAGGGGTCATCACGCAATTGACTGTCAAGCTCGTCAAGCCTATTGCATCATTATCTGGTTCATGGAAGGAGGGCACACCAGAAGAACTGCTGTCCCTGCTCGGGGAACTGAAGGTAGATCAGGACGTTGTCACGGTTGAGTTCTTTGATGCGTATTGTTCACAGTTGCTGGGGCTCGGTGACAAGCCACACCTTTGGGTGGAGTATGTCTTTCTTGATAAGGGTGATATCAAGGAGCAACAAGAACTCTATGCAGTGCAAAGCCGCCTTGCACGATTGTTTTCATTGCTCAAGCAGAATAAGCAGACTATCCATACAGATCCTTTTGTTCCAGTCGAGGGAATGGCTGAATTCCTGCGTTTCTGCAGGAAAAATGAACTGCCTGTGTATGGTCATCTTGCAGCAGGTATCATGCACGCCTGTATCCGTAAGGAGCATCCAGAATATGCGAAACGTATCTATAAGCTCGCACAAAAGCTGCATGGCTATCCGAGCGGCGAGTGCGGGATTGGCCGCGCATGGAAAGAGTACCTGCCCCACGCGGCAAAAGAGGAACTCACTGCAAGCAAGAAGTTTTACGATCCTTCAGGGATCATGAATCCGGGGTGCCTCTTGTGAGCACAGCAGACAAATGCGATCATTGCGGCATATGCAAGGAAAATTGTCCTATCTTTGAGGAGATCAGAAAAGAAGTGTCCAGTCCGCGCAGTCAGCTGCAGTATGCGAAAAATAATATCATGACTGCAATCGCGCTGAACTGTGTGTTCTGCAATGCGTGTGTGCTGTCATGTCCGTATGGCATTGATATCCCTAAAGAAGTCAGACGGCTGCGCGAACACATGGTCACCAACGGCATGGAAACAAAGGCGGGGCGTGCCATGATAGAGAACATACGGAAAAATGGAACGCCGTATCCACAGGACTAAATGACCAGATCAGCCATGTCCTTGATATCATCATAAATCTTCTGCAAGTGGATGGATGCCCCCAACCGTTTTTTATCCATTTTTTCATGACGCCAGAAGGTCTGGGCAGCAGTGCTATCTTTCCGTTCAAATGAGCTCATGGCTGCCTCGTATCGTTCGCTGAGAAACTGCAACAATGCGGTGCTATTCCTCTCCCGCGCAGCTTCTTTTATTTCGTCGCCAATACGTTCAATGCGCTCAATCAGGAGTCTGAGTGTGAAAATGTCCTCGGGAATGATCTCCGCGTCCTTGATGTTTCCGCGCAGGACGCCCCTCAGATGACGGATAATGGCAAAATATAGCCTCCCGATGTGGTGGTCACGCTCTTCAATGCTATTGAGTAAATCTGGTGTGCTCTTTTCATTGACCATGTCCTGCAGCATGGTCTGGGTAAGGAAATACATGCGTCTGATAAGCACTTTCACTGAAGGGACCGTGGTATCAAAATTCTGGATGACTATTCTCTTGTGCGATTCCTCAACAATCTCCGTGTTCAGTAGATTCTCTACACCCCGGACAACAACATCGCGCTGTGCCTTGGTAAATCCATCGCTGCAGATGACCGTTACTGTTTCAGTCCCTTCAAGATATTCCCTGATCAGGTCGCGGTAGATGAACTCATGGTACACAATATCTCTCTGCCGTTTCTCTGCAGTGCCCGGGACAGTGCTGAGCATCAGGTTGCCGTGGTTGTCGAGGGTCATGCTGATCTCTGTCCCTTTCCGGAGATCGCACCGCTCGACCCATTCATGGGGTAGTGAGATAAAGAGCGAGCCGCCAATAGCCTGAATTCTGCGTTTCTCATCCATGGTCTATTTAAATCAATTTGAATATATAAGCATTCTGTTATAATATCTCTTCTCCTTCATCCTCTCCATGGAGCTTATCGACATCGTGGAAGTCAAGGCTGTGTTTGATGACAAGGTCCGTCTGGAAAATCTCTGCCGCACGTTACTCGGGACAATCACGGGCTGTTCAATCCATGAGCAGGAAGCTACATACTTATGGCAAGGTAATGTCGTGACAGCTAAAAATTACGTTGCTACAACCCTCGTCCCCCTTCACCGGGCAGATGCCGTCTATACATTTCTCTATGATAACCTTGCACTGAAGTGGCAGGTGCCCCTTGTGCAAGTCTCTTTGTGTAAAGTCCCGCGTGCGTTTGCATACTATCTTGCCAGTGTTTAAATAAGTTATAACATTTAAAGAACAATTTCTAATACTCTCGGCCCATTGTGCGCGGTATGAAAGATACAAGCGTTGCCCTGCTTGGCACCCATCTTGATGGCAGGAGAATCTGCCTTTGTGTGACGGGTGGCATAGCATCCATTGAAACACCAAAATTGGTCAGGATGCTCCGACGGTATGGTGCGATTGTCTCTGTCGTGCTGTCACAGGATGCGCTCCAATTCATCACTCCCCAATCACTCCAATGGGCTTCTGGGTATCCTGTTGTGACACAGCTCTCTGGCAGTGCGGAGCATCTGGACGACACTGATATGATTCTGGTTGCGCCAGCGACATTGAATACCATCAGCAAATGTGCGTTGGGCATTGCAGATACTGTGGTCACAGCGCGCTTGGCTGGCACCCTTGCGACAACACCCATTGTGTTCTGTCCAACGATGCATGAGTCTATGTGGCAGAATCCATTGCTCCAGCAGCACATCGGGGAACTGGAACAACTGGGTGTCACTATTATCAGCCCCCGCTTTGGTGAAGGAAAGGCCAAAATGCCATACCTTGATACAATCTGCTATGCGGTCATCCGCCGCTTCTCGACGTCTCTGACAGGGAAACGTGTCCTTGTCACTGCAGGGCCAACACGAGGCTCTATTGATGATGTCCGGTTTATCACCAACCGATCTTCCGGAACATTGGGGGTCCTCATTGCACAGGAGCTCTGGCTTCGTGGAGCCGATGTGACGCTTATCTATGGGCCGGGCAAGGCAGTCCCTCCACCATTCCTTAATGTTATCCCGGTTGAAACAGCAGGCGAGATGCTGCACAAGACGCTGGAGGCGCTTGAGACGAAGCATGATGCAGCCATTTTCACTGCAGCTGTGCTTGATTTCGCACCCGCAGATGCAGTCAAAGGGAAATTGCCAACCAAAGAACTCACCGTCACGCTCGTCCCAACACCAAAGATAATCAGGGAGGTACATTGCCGGCACCCGGCGCTTCCTCTGGTCGGGTTCAAGCTCGAAGCCGGTATGACTATAGATGCTTTGCTTGAAAAAGCGTGGAAAGAGATGGATGCACAAGGTTCTTGTCTGCTCGTGGCAAACAGGCTCGAGGATATCGGCGATGGCTTTCATCGGGCATTTATTCTCGATCATTCGGGCATTTTGCATCGTCCACAGACAAAAGGGGAACTTTCATATTGTCTTGTCAAGGAAATTGCACGACTGGAGGGGAAGAATCATGCTTGAGGATTTTTTGCACCCAACGATTTATTGTGATTGGGGTCATCCACTTATCAGGAAAAAGGCCCAGTCGTTGATCATGGCAACGCCCACTGAAACTGCCATTGCAATCTTTCGCTTCATGCAGACAATGCCCTATGCACTAGGACCATGGGAACAGAAGGCCAGTGAAACGTTGCAGGCAGGCACCGGCATGTGTTTCACCAAGGCAAACCTGCAGATTGCATTGCTTCGCTCTCTCAATATTCCTGCAGCATACAATATTGTTGAGATGAAGCGGGAATCGTTCAGACCTTATGTGACCGAAGACGCATATATCCTGTTGCTCCCGACATTCCGCCATTGCTATGTTTCAGTCTATCTGGATGGCCGGTGGCGCTCCTGTGACGCGACAACCGATCCTTT
The DNA here is from genome assembly GCA_016211195.1 of Candidatus Woesearchaeota archaeon. GTDB lineage: Archaea > Nanobdellota > Nanobdellia > Woesearchaeales > JAGVYF01 > JACQSS01. The sequence continues at coordinate 1,996 of JACQSS010000027.1, read as the reverse complement.
GCTGGCACGGGCAATGGGCTGGATCCCTCCAATGTTCACAGGAAGGAATGACATTTATCCGAGAAACGAGCGCGCTGGAGAACCGGTCCAGTATGCCAATATAGACACCATCCTTGGGCAAGGTCCGCGACTCCGTGGGCTGGAGCGTGAAGAATTTGTGCTTGCCTGTAATAATTATATGGAAAATCTACGGAAATCCACCGTTCATAGGTAAAAGATGACCAGATGCTGGTTGTTACCCGCATGACAGTGCATACGGGCCGTCCGCAGTGCAGACGATTCTGTCACGCACATCATATCCATTGATTGTCAGGTCATCCACTTTTTCCTTGCAGCAGATGGTCCGCGCCGCGTGCGCAATGACCACTTCGTATGTTTTCGTCTGGTTCGTGTGCTGCAGCAGCGCAGCATCTGCATTAGCTTCGCACTGCAGGGCATCTTCCTGTGCCTTGGCCGACGTGGCATTCACCAGCTCATTCAGATGTGCCACCTCATCGCGGCATAACGTTTCTGAAAGCGCCTGTTCTTTTGTCATCTGGTCTGTCCTTGCCTGAAGAAATCCTTTCTCGGTCTGGCATGTATCAGCTATCCGGAGCACCTGCTCGACAAAGGAATAACACGTTGTCAGATTCGTGCGTGCAGTCTCGAGCTCATCACTCTGATAGTTTGCATACCCAGTCAGCGTCCCATTGGCAAAAAACAAGCTAAAAACCATTGCAGCAAGCACTATGCCTAAAGTAAAGAACCGTGAGACAAAGATTGTTTTACAGAGCCGGGCAAAAAGGCTGCCTTTTTTCTCTGATGCTGTATGGTGGAACGTGAACTGCAGCCGCTCCTTATTGGCAAGCTTTTTCATGGTGTGGTGGATTTTGGTGCCCTTGAAAAACCTACCGTTCTTTCCTAAAGCCTTGAACGGTAGATTTATATACTTCTTTTCGTCATTTAGAATAAAAGAGGTGAGCCTATGGCAGCATTGGAACGGATTGATGTCGTCCTTGCAATCATAATCGGTGTGTTGGCAGCTATTGTCTATAGCCTACGTATTCTTGTCCTGATGGACCGCAAAATAGCACGCATCGAGATGCACATAGAGAAAATGGCGCATAAGATGGTTAAGGAAGAGTACCAGATTGAAAGGGAACTCAAAGGCCTGAAGAAAAAGAAGTGATTTTTTTGATTTCTGAACAGGTTTATTTCCACGGATGGTTCTACCCATTCCGTGTTCATGAGCGGAAGAAGCAGGAACTCTGCGCTGCTCCATTGCAGCATTTTCTGCACGTTGCCATGACTGCATGCCCACATGGTTACTTTAAGGAAGGCCCTCGCGGCTCGGCACTCCGGCAAGCATTGCCCATTTCATTGGCCCCTGTGCAAGGCCATGAAGTTTCACAATTGGCAGCGGCGGCATTGGAATTCTCCACGGAAAAGACGCCCCATGCCAAAGTCCAGAACTTCATGCTGGAGCGTGATCAGAAGACAGTTGCCATGGAAGTGCCCTTATGGTTAACGCCTCAGGAAATGCAGCCTTTCTCTTCTTTATTTGGCACCACGTCACCGTTGACTGGTCACATTGATGTCTTACGCATTGAAGATGGCAACATCTGGATTTGGGATTTCAAGCCCCGTGCACACAAAGAGAAATATGCGCAGACACAGGTTTTTTTTTACGCCGTTATGCTCAGCCAGCGCACTGGCATCCCGCTCGAGCATTTCCGCTGCGGTTACTTTGACGAGTATATCGCATATCTTTTCAAGCCGGACATCACGCAAGCCGTTCCTGCCTGAAAATGCCGATCACTTCGTCAAATAAGAGCCCTTTCTGTTTCGCCAATGCGATGTCCAGCGAGTAATTGTTGCCCTTGGTGCTTTTCAAGTCCTCAACATTGAAGAAATACCAGTCTTCATTGTCAAACCGCACTGCCAGCCATGCCTCAGCGCCAAAACGCTGTGAAAAAAGAATAAGTTGCTCGATTTCGTCCTGTGTCAGATATTTCTT
>JACQSS010000031.1 GCA_016211195.1 Candidatus Woesearchaeota archaeon | reverse complement strand
AGGCTAAAGAATGGGTAACATGGACAAGCGGAAGGGGTCGCTCCATACGGGAAGGTGCCACTCAGTGTGGTTTATAGGATGAGCTGAACCGATGCCAACCCAGAGCGAAGCGGATTTTTTGGATGAAGCCCGAGAATGAGCCCTATTGAAAAGTTCATGATGGCCATCAATCCTGTGAGCATTGGCCTTTTTCTTCTGCAAGCAAAATGGAGATCGCAGAGGAATTTTTGCCTTTACTGCACGACGTTACCTGCGAACCGATGGCCACGGAGCGTAAGCAACGAAACTTTTCAATGGGACCCGAGAATGACATTGACGCCGTGTGTTGCCAGCGCCCCGGTAACGATGCCATTACGAGTCTCCCTATCCTTGCCCAGAGACACAGCCTGGCGCAGGACATCGAGCATCTTGCCTGAAAGCATGAACCCCTGCACCGGTATTTTCTCACCAGCATCGAGGATATATGCACGATCGACATTGACTGAGAAGTCGGTCGAGAGCTCATCAGCAGTGTGAGCACCAATGATGGAGTCAATGACGAGGGCACGATCCACTTGTTCATAACCACCAGTAACAACGACATTGGAAAAATCAATGGAGGACAAACCTGCATTTCCCGTTGAGGCTGTGCCTGCATGGACCGCAGTATTATGGTCATAGATAAAATTCTTCAAGACACCCTTCGTGAACAGCGGCGTCTTGCGTGTTGGGGTGCCTTCAAGGTCAATTGACCCAGACCTGAGTCCATAAGGGAGTTGCCCATCATCAGTCATGCTCAGCGACGGTGAAATAATTTCCTGCCCTATTTTGCCGGCAAGGCATGACTTCTGTTTTTCCACATTCTTCCCATTCAGATTGGGCAGGAATGCATTATCAAGCAATTCTGAGAACGGTTGCGGCTTGAGAATAACAGTAGGAATTTTTTCGCGTAGTGGTTGTGCATTGAGGAAAAGCTTTGTCTTTTCACCAATGGAGGAAGCAAATGGTGTCACCGCAAATGGCTTTCTCTCCTGCCGGTAATCCCACGCAGAGCTTACCAACCCATCCTTGCGTGCAATGCACTCAGCCACGGCTTCTATTGCTGTCTCTCTTGTGTGGACAGCAACACCTTCACTTGTCAGGATACATTCCTCTCCGACTTCACATGACACAGAGCCAGAAGAAAGAGAGACGCCGGCAGGCATTGCCGCAATCATTTCTTCGGCCATTGCAAGCAAATCATTTTCCGTCATGTGCGCAACCTTTTTATCGTACAGCAATGGTTTTTTTGCAGCCTTTTTTCCAGGTAAGCCATAATAATAATCGCCAGGTGCTGTTGCTTGTGCAAGGGCACATGCCCGTTCCACGACCTTTGATGAAAACACATTTGAGACTGACAATCCAGCCTTGCCCCCCATATGAACAAGGACTGCATATTTTTTTTCTGAAGTGGTACGCAATGACTCAACCTTATCCTTAACCAGCTCAGCCTGAAGCTCTGTCGTTACAGTGAGATGAACCTGCACATCCCCTTTCGCCATTTTCAGTAGCTGTTCGCCCTGTTGCAGAAGATCATCCACCGCCGACCACCGCCTTGCTGATGAACAGAGAAGGGTTATCACCGTGCACTGGGACAGATTGCCCATTCTTGCCACAATGACCCGGAAAGCCGTCTTCAAACTTATCCTGCACCAATTCGATATTTTTGATGATATGCAGCACATTCCCTGCAAGCGACACTGCACGCAGGTATCCTGCAAGCTCGCCATTTTTTATCATGAAGCCGTCTTGTGCAGAGAACTGGAAATCGCCTGTTATAGGATTAACCTGTCCCCCTTTGCTACCGCGCAAATAGACACCATTCCGGACAGTGTCTACCATGTCGTCAAAATCAGCTGTTCCGGGTTCAACATAGGTATTGCTCATCCGCACAATGGGTATGAACTCAGTCCCCTGTGCCCGCGCATTGCCGGTCAGTGGACCTGAAGCCCGCGCCGCAGTTTCACGAGAGTGAAGATATGAACGGAAAACACCTTTGTCCATGATTCTCGTCTTGTGCGCAGCGACCCCTTCGTCATCGAAGAAGAATGACCCCCACGAATCCTCAACAGTGCCATCATCATAAACAGTAACTGGCTCACTGCCCACCAGTTTCCCCTCCTGCCCTTTAAGACAGGTACTATCACTGAGCAAGTTATCCGCCTCTGCTGCATGACCGAGTGCTTCATGGATGAAAACACTCGTTAAGGCTCCATCGGTAATGACGGGATACTGCCCACCCTTCGGGATTGACGCAGTCAAAAGGTTACGTGCAACAGTACATGCTTCATCCACTTTTTCTTGCAAGCCTTTTGTTATTTCATAGCCACGCAGAGCCCCGAATGCCTTGTAGGCAGATTCCATCCTGTCCCCTTTACCAGCAGTGGCTTCTGCCCCATAGTAGGTGTAATAGAGATTCTGCCTTATTTCTGTACCTTCCGAATTTGCATAGAACTTTTTTACTTGATTGTCTTTGTAGAGGACGCGAAGATTCTTAACGGCATCTGGCTGTTTGCTTGCCTTAAGGACGAGATCACGCTTCTCTTCAAGGGAAATATCCTCAGGGTGTATGGCATAGCGGCTTGTGACGTCTTTTTTAATGATGGGTGCGCCCAGTACGCCACACGGGTTATTCATTGCTTTGGCTAGTGCAAGGGCACGTTTGGCAAGGTGCTCATAGTCCTTCTCAGTTGAATGTGCAAATCCCCACCCGTTCCCATAGAGGACACGAATACTGGTTCCCTGTTTTGCTGCAGAGGCCACGTCCTTGATAGTCCCATTCCACGCACTTGTCTGCGTGGTAACGATATCCTCTTCACGTAACTCCCAATAACGGGCACCATCCAGCAACCGTCTGATCTTCTCCATAGGTTGTGGTGAATCATGGCGCTATAAATACCTTGTGACATCTCTTATGAGATCATTGTGACTAAAACAAGACACTCTCTAGAAGCACAGCAGCGAGATATTTAAGAAGCAGCCAGCTATTCTCGATGCATGTATGACTTGCTGCAGCAGTATTTTGGCTCAAAACCAATAGGATACCATTTCTTCGAGAGGGGGAACTCGTATCTAGGACGAGGACACACCATCGATATGGTTACAAGTTACGCTGCGCCGGCGCGCTATGACGTCGTGAGCCAATCGGCAGAGAAAGTGGCACCATACGAGCCGCGGCGTGCACTGACGACTAGCTATGCCGTAAGTCACGACGTATTCCTAAAGAAGGATCGGCCGCCCACTCAGTTTATTGGAGATGCGGCGGAGATACAACACCTTATCGAAGAGGCATTCCTCACAACAGCTGGCCAGCCATTGCCCAAAGACATCGTCATCAGGTTGTGTACCAAGGAAGAGCTTGCACGCATCCATAGCCAGTTTGGTACATGGGACGAGAGCATTCAAGGTTTCGCACTGAACAGAAAGCATCAGGGGAGTTTTTCTGAAATTTTCGTAAAACGTGACTTTCTTGACAGGACAATGCTGACACTGGGCCATGAACTGGGCCATGTCTTCACGTCACCTTTGCCCAATGCACATGACGAAGAGGCAAAGGCATTTGCATTTGAGCTGGCATGGATGGCAGCAGTACGTGACCAGAATATTGGCAATCTCCGCACATGCATTATTGATGTCCACCCAGCAGAAAACGGCCTGCATAATACCGCTTTTGCTTTTGTCATCTCATGGATGCAGCAAGGCATGGACGCATTAGCAATTTACTGGGACCTCGCCAGAAGAAACCTCTCTATGAAACTGGATGAGCTCATTCAAACCCGATACCACTCCAGTTCCGCCAGTCTTCGGATGGAGCATACGGCTCAACAACATAATATGGCGAAATTTGGTTGCCGTGGTATTTATGTCTGATTTGTTCGAAGACGGCAGGGTTATTGTACGGCATCCGTGATCCTACGGCGTAGATGGGACTACCCAACTCCGCCATCGCTTCTGGCCAGATGCGTTCAAAATTCGTTGATCCGGGTTCCACGATGATGTCAGTAACGCCTGCCTCTTTCGCGGCCTGCAGAAATTCCATGATGGGCGCCGTCCCTTTGCCCACTTCCAGATGTTCATCATGATACCCGAAATTGTCCGCAACGTGGATATGACCGATGACGTCCTCCTTTGTAAGTTTTGTCACCTTTTCAACAACCCATTTCTTGAACTCTTTGTCATTCTCTTCAAGGGACTTGCGTGGATCATCTGCCCAGTACTTCCGCCAGATATTCATATGGCCAATATCAAACGTGGCTTTTATGTGGGTTTTGGCTTTGTCCCACGCAGCTTTTTCATCATACCCCTGCGCCATAAGCTGTTTCTTCATCTGCTCACGAGAATTGTGGATAATCGTCTTCAATTCGTCAGGATGGCTCCCATAGGACTCCGGAAAAAGATTCTCTGGTGAAATATAGATAGGTTTGATGGGCTCCTCTTTGTGTCCCTGCAAGCGTTTGTTTGTTTCATCGGTTCGTTTCATTGCATATATACCGGCTTCTGCAATGGACAACGCAGTCTTTTGCAAGCCCACATCTTCAATAGGTTTGTAATGACTCACCTCTTCGCGCATCTGCAGCACTTTCTGGTAATGGCTTTTGACAATCTCTTCCCGTGACTGAATGCCTGCCCGCAGTTCGTTCAACTGTTCCTCAGGTAATTTGCGTAGTTCCTCAAGGCTTTTGCGATACGCGGCCGATCCATATCGGCTTGCAAAGAAATCTCTCCATTCCTCGCGTTTGCTTTCGTGTGTAAGCGGATAATTCTTGTCAATGAATTCCTTCATGTTCTGCGTATCTTCAAGCTGTTCTTTGAGCTGCCGCAATTCCAGGCCCCGGCGAACGGCTTCTCCTTCTTCCATTGCCAGCTGCTGGTCATAATAATGGTCCAAAAAAATCTTGTAGTCGGGTTTGTCCTTGTTTTCTGACTTCTGCCGTTCACGATCAATCAACTGGTTATAGGTCAGCGGAGTGAGTTTTGGTTTGTTTGTCTTTTCATCAAAAAGAATGTGTTTCACCCCGTGCTCGTCTTCCTTTGTTTCTGCGACCCAGATACTCTGGTCACGGGGGATAGTCATTATCTTTCCCGTCTTCTCATCAGCAAGATAAATTGGCAGACGGGTTTCTTCCTTCTCGACAGGCTTGCCTTCTTTCCACTCATATTTCTCTCCCGGATACATCTCAAACCGACCTTTTACCCCAGGCCTTCCTTTCTCGACTTCGGCCACAGGCCTTGGGAACTCGGCAGCGTGGAATGCAATAGCGCCACCTGTTGTTGCATCTGCTGCAAAATCAACTGCACGTTTAATCTCATGCACTGTTTGTTCGCGGGCAACATCGTCAAAGCGCCCTTCAGCCAACCCAGACACGCCAGCAATACCTACTGCAGCGTGCGTGCTTGTTTCCACCTTGTTAATACGAGCGAGTTGCCGCATGGCTTCACGTTCTTCCTTGGTGAATGATTCAGGTGTTAGCGCTTCGCGGTGTCCTTTGCCTGTGCCCGTGAACGCAAGTTCTATCTTGCTCGCGCCATGGAAAATACGCGATTGTAGGCTCTGCGCGCCGCTTTCCCGCATCAGGACAGATGTTCCGATGTCTTTTGGTCCAAGGCCAAGCTTTGTTATCTCCGGTTGCTCCCCCAGCAAGGGGGCACTAAGATTGTTTTCAGGTGCACGGGACACAGAATTAATAACTTCATACTCCCGGTCCATAGGACTATAATACCCTTTGTTGAAGATCATGTCGCATCCATGGCAGCAGGGACAACCATGGGCAAGAACATATATAAACATTATGCACGCAGACGAATCTGGAGTGGGACAAATTAGTCACGATGACTCTGAGGAATTTCAATGAAGTCTTACCATGCCAACATTCCATGTGTCTTCTTGAAGATCTCAACACATTTCCATAACGGCACGAGCAGGGTCTCCTGCACCTTCTTCTTTTCGTCGTCAAGGGCGGCAACCTCTTTTTTGGATGGCCCCGGTGCACCCCACGTCTTAAACAAGTCTATGCCAAACAAACCAGTCAAACCTGCAAGCAATAACCGAATGGGCTCCCACACAGCACTGCCAAGGGCTTTGAACGGCTCAAAGAGATCAAACGCGGGCTGAACAACTTTTACCTCTGCCTTCTTTTCTTCGGGGAACTGCTCCCCCATTTCTGTAAGATACTCTTTCAGATCATCCTTGAAAATAGACATAGCATCAGCGATTGATTTGTTTATTGACCCGAGCAGTTCAAGGTCGTCATCACCACGGTACTGCTTGTATTTCTCAAGCATCTCGCTGTTCCAAACATAGCCGCGCACTGTTATCTCCACGCGACCCACGTGGACCGGGCCCCGGTGCTGATACTCCTGATGGAACTCCATGGCCGGCCGCGTGCGATAGTAGAAGTGGACCAAAATGACCGGGAAGAAATTCTTCTCTTTCTTCCCCTTTGCCAGAAATTCTATATCCAGAATCGATCCTTCAAATGCTGAAATCAGGTCGGGCATAGACAATCGGGACATGTCCATCCCCATACGCTTAACATGCAGGAGATAAGGCCGCACCCAGTTCATATACAGCTTGATGATTTCATAATGCTGCTTGATATAGGAACGCATGAACTTCTCACGCTGTCGAAGCTCTTTCTCCGTATTGATTTTCCATGCTAGGTATTGGTGCAATTTCCGCATCAGCATTCTCTTTATTTCCTCATTGTAGTTCATTTTCCTGACGGTCTCTTCAATGATGTCAAACTTGTCGACATATGTGGAAAAAAAGAGCGGGGGCAGGATGGTAAAGCCCACTTCACGTGCGAGTCCAAGCACACTTGACGGGTTCCGTGTTCCCCCTTCGACGAGGTCAACCCAGATGCCTTTAAGTGCCTGATCAGCTGCACGGTCTCCCTTATTGACACGATCATACATGTCCAGCCGCATCTTGAGAATGCGCATCTCACGGACCATTTTGAACAAGTCATTGACAAACTTCCCAATAAGTGACAGATAGTTGGCCGCCCGATCCTGATGAATGCCCATGCGCTGATAGGATGCACCAAAGAAAGAGCTGCTTTCTGCTGCAGTGAAGATATCACGCACCTTCTCAATCTGGCTAAAGCCCCAGCTTTCGCGCAAATGGTCGAGTAACCAGAAATATGGCTCCTCAATGCTCAGGCCGAATGTTTCCCAAGTGACTTTAAACCGTTTGAGAGGTTTGGGAAAACCGGGCTGGTCTGGATCTGCACCATCCTCTTCAAACCCATAGTTCTTCAGACGATCTGCAGCGCTGGCCATGACGGCATTCATAGAGAAAGGCGTTTATATAGCTTCCGCAGGCTTCGGCTCCATCCAAAAACTCCGCTCCGCTTCGGGTTGGCATCGGTTCGGCTCGTTGTTGTGTTTGCGCAAAGCGGGCCCCTCCCGTAGGCACAGTCAGACTGCGTCTTCGGTGGTTAGCTTCGCTGCGTTCGCTAACAGCTATCCCCTTCCGCTTTGTTTCCCTCCTTTTTAGAGCCTCACAAAAGGGATGCCAACCTATTTTTGGATGGAGCCGCAGGTTTTAGAAGACGAACAAGAAAGCGCAGATAGCGTGGTTCATAGACAAGGAGCTTAAGGAAAAATGATGCGAGGTGGTCACGATCGTGTGCGCCAAGCAGTGCGGTGATACGCCGCTGCTGTGAATAGGAAATGAGCTGGTTATAATCCTGAAAACTGAAACGGTCCATGATGCGCCGGAGGGTGAGATGCAACCAGAGTTCCTGCCCCAATGCCTTCTGCGCAAGCAAGGTATATTTCCGACCAGTCCTGATTGCTTCAGCAAGGCACTGTGCAGCAGTCATACCCTGGATGATGCCCCCAGCAGTCGTTGCCTTTACTTGCGTTGCTGCGTCACCAATGAGGAACACGTTCTCGCGCTCAATAGGTAACTTTGGATCATAGACCGGGATAAGGCCACCTTGATAGTCAATGATTGGTTTCCCTGCGCAGCGCCGGGCAATGAATTGGGTGAGCAGCTTATTCGGGTGATGATAGACGCCAACACCGACACGATATAACTTATTCCCTTCGGGCACACACCAGAAGATACCATCAGGCGTCGGATAAAAGTCAATGATATCCTCCTCGTTCATCTTCACTGTTGCCTGAGCACCAAGGAAGAATGAGCGCTGACCATAGAAATCGTATGCCTTTGCGACAGGTGAGCTTGGTCCGTCGGCACCCACAACAATATCGGGGTTGAAATGTTTGAGCCGGTTTTTCACGATATCTTTAACAACGACTGTCTGACCATCCCGACCCATGAACCGATGGGACAACAGGAGTGTCGCACCTTGCTGGACAGCTTGTTGTGCAAGGTATTGATCAAAACCAGCCCTACAGAGAATAATATTCGGCTTCATGGCAACGTCCACTGCCTCATTGTTGGGTGAAAAGATACGCGCCCGGGAGATGTGCATCTTGATGACGGACGATGGGACTGAAATGAGGTCATGTATCGCAGACGTGACAATGCCTGTGCATTGAACAGGTATGCCAACTTGTGAATGGTCTTCCACAATAGTTACATGATGACCTTGCTTTGCCAAGAGATAACCAGCAAATGAGCCAGCAGGCCCCGCACCGACAATAAGCACGTCCATTCAGCCAAAAAACAGGAGAGGGTTTATAAATGATTGCGGCGGAACATGACCGATGATTATCAAGCACAGACCTGAAGACTTCATCGTACAGGAGCAGACAACACTACCCCTCGGAGATGGCCGCTATTCCTATTGGCTGCTCAGGAAGAGGAATATGACGACGATGGAGGCAGTTCATGCAGTTGCACGATCAATGGGTATTAAGAAAATAGGATTTGCCGGGACCAAAGACAAGGTTGCAGTGACTGAACAATATATCAGCATCCCCTTTAGGCAAGAGACGGTGCATTTTGTCCATGCCCTTTGCAGTATCCATTTCGTGGGATTTGGCGCTGTCCCCTTATCGCTCGGTAATCTGGATGGAAACAGGTTCGTCATTGTGGTACGTGACCTTGCGAATGCTGACGTTGCGAAGGCAGCAGCTACAATGCACGGCAACACATACCGGTTCTGCAACTTATTCGGCGAGCAGCGATTCTCATCAAAGAATGCAGAGATAGGAAAACTCCTGCTGACCAAAAAATATAGGGATGCATGCAATGTCCTTATCCAGAGCAATGGCGAGCATGAGCAGCTTGTGCAGCGTGCCCTTGCAGCACACCCGACGGATTTCATCAGGGCGCTCAAGACAATCCCCCGTAAAATATTGCTGCTTTACTTGCATGCATACCAATCATCACTCTGGAACGAGTATGCCCCTTTACTTGAGCAAGACACAATTCCTTTGCTTGGTTTTGGATCAGAGCTCAGTGACGCAGAAGAAAAGATTATTGTACCCATCATGCAGCGTGAAGGTATCTCCTTACGTGATTTCATCAATCCCTCATTCCCAGAAATCACGCTGGAAGGGGACGTGCGGAACAAATGGTGCATTGCGACGGAATTAGCATATGAAGTAGCCGACGACGATTATTTCCCAGGTAAAAGAAAAATGACGCTGACGTTTTTTCTGCCAAAAGGCAGTTATGCAACTGTCTTATGCAGGTTCTTATTTGCCTAATGCTGTGATAATCTCTGCAAACAACGCATCAATAGTTTTCTTGCCATTATCCACAATGCGGACAATATTCTTCACATAGTGTCTGACAAGTGGGGCTGTTTGCTGTTCATAGACGAGCAAGCGCTGCCTGACGATTGTTTCCGTATCGTCCTTCCGCTGGACAAGAGCAACGGCACAGACGTCACACTGCATATCATTCTTTGGCGGGTTAAAATGGATATTATAGTCTTTATGGCAGGTGGGACAATTCCTCCTTCCTGCAATTCGCTTGATGCAAATTTTGTCCGGAGCATCAATGTACAAGGTGTGATCTATTGAGACTATCTTATCTAGGTCTTCAGCCTGCTGTACTGTGCGGGGAAAACCATCAAGAATAAATCCATTCCTGCAGTCGTCCTTTGCAAGGCGTTCCTTGACCAATTTGACCGTGGTATCATCGGGCACCAACTTGCCCGCGCCCCAGTAGTTATCATGTGCTTCCACCCCGAGCGGGGTTTTTTCCTGATATGCAGTACGGAACATTTCCCCAGTTGAAATGTGGGGTATTCTATAATAGTCTGCAATCTTCTTTGCCTGTGTCCCTTTCCCCGCGCCCGGCTTTCCCAAAAAGATAATGTTCATGCCGGATGCCAGACAGAACAATGTTAAATAAGTTTCGCATAGGTCCTGGGAGGTTTATTTCTACCCCAAAGCATCAAACAACTTCTGCAAGAATGCATCAACGTCACCCAGCAGCGTGGCTTTGCCATACTGGTCGTAACGATGCAGGACCTGACCTTCCAGTGATAATGGGTTACCTTGTCCGTGCGTAAAATGAGCGTGATAATCAAGGACGAGTCTTCCAAGCACGCATCCCTCTGGTACATGAATCCGCTGGGCATATGGCATAATCGTTGACGGAACGATTGTTATGCGCTGAATGTCAAAGTCGGCACAGAGACGCTCGAGGCACACATATGATTTTTCCTGCTCGTCATTCATGTCCCATTCCAATGTTACATTATATCTGGCATTAGTCTGAAGATGGTCAAGAAGAGTATGAAAAGGAGAAAAGTGAGGGACTTGGCTTGCCGGGCTATGCAGGCATTCTTCTTCAGAATACAACCGGACACCTTTCCTGATTTTCCAATCCCTCTTCTTAGGTTGCGACCAGCCATCCTCTTGTCTCCGAAGCAGGCTTTCCATGGTCATGTATCGGCCATCAACTTCAACCACATATCGTTTCATTTCCCCAGCCTTACAAGCGGCATCGATGACATTCTCCACAAGACCCAGGGAATGATTGTCTACAGCTTTCATTGCAACGGTTGGCAACATGGTCGGTCCGGGAGGCAGCGGCTATTTAAGCCTTCCCACCAGACCGGCTCCATCCAAAAACTCCGCTCCGCTTCGGGTCGGCATCGGTTCGGCTCGTTGTTGTGTTTGCACGAAGCGGGTCCCTCCCGTAGGCACAGTCAGACTGCGTCTTCGGTGGTTAGCTTCGCTGCGCTCGCTAACAGCTATCCCCTTCCGCTTTGTTTCCCTCCTTTTTAGAGCCTCACAAGAGGGATGCCAACCTATTTTTGGATGGAGCCCACCAGACCTCCATATAGTTATTGGATGACAGATATTTGTAATTAGGTAGCTTTATTAAACACGATTGCAATACTTGCGACCATGGTAAATCCTTACGAATCAACAAAGAAAACATTTCTTGATCAAGGCTTAACTATACGAGCTTCACAAGATTCTGATCTGAGTCATATGATTACACTCTGGTATAAGATATTCAATGAATTGTGTCCAGCGCTCACGCCGTGGTATCTCAACCACCCGGAGGCATTCGAGAGGGAATTTTATGGGCCTCAAGGACAGGATATGCACCAACGGGTTTTTTACACGGTTGCAGATGCGCATGGAGTCATCGTCGGTACAGGAGGCGTCATTCAGAAAGAGCGTGAACGACACGTAGGCGAATTATCAAATATTTACCTAGACAATTTATACAGGGATAAAGGTTTAGGAAAAACGTTAGTCAAAGACCTCATTGGAAAAGCAACTAAGATGGGGTTTGACAAACTATTCTTAACAACCCGAACAGAGTTTGTCGCAGCGACAGCATTGTATCAGAAACTCGGCTTTACACAAATCCCCAACGAAAAATACAGAAGCGCGCATTCCACTGCATGGGAACTTAACCTACATCCATAATTCCCAGACCCATTCTGGGTCCATTTCCCAAGCTTCAACAGTTCCCAAAAGCCCCCGGCGAGAATTGCACTCGCGACCTGCAGATCTCTGATGGCCAGTGTTTGAGGAGTACTCACCACGAACCAGTACAAGTCTGCCGCAATAGCTACTATGCTACGGAGGCAATCCCGCTGAGAAGAAATAACTGTTTTAAAAATGTATCGCGAAAAAAAAGAAAAAATCAATCCTCTGCCAGCTCCCAGACCGCTTTCAGCGCGACGACGAGTACGGCGAAGGTGACAAAGACACTGATGTTCAGGAGAATCTTACCGAGGTACATTCCCACCTGTAGGTCCCCTATCCTGATGATATCAAGAACACCTGCAGGCACAGAGACAAGCGCCAATGCAATGCCCGCAATCAGGAATTCTGTCATCTCCTTTCCCGTGACGTTCAGCAGTCCCACGAGAAGTCCCAAGACAAGAAGCAGCAAGGGAACAAGCTGAGCATCAAGCAAATCAGTAAAGACACCAGCCACAACGGCAATCACGATTCCTGCAAGGAAAGCATAATGCCCGACTTTCTTTCCTCCACTGATAACATCCTTTTTCGCCATCACAGACACCTCCTTTTTATGTATTCTGTAATACAGGCAATCCTATTATAATGATGGATATATAAAAATGTTAGTTACTATTTTAGAGTGCTTACATTATCCAGCACATCATGTGCATTCCCCAGTCTGATTCCCGCCCTAATGCTTGCCCAAGCAGGACCGCTGGCAGATTCAAACAGGCACAGCAAATAGTCGTGCTCCTCATTCGTCACACGGGCAAACCTATCTGTAAGAACAAGACCGGATGGATAACCGGGGAAGACGAGGTCCCGGGATAAGAATGCAAGCTCAGAAAATAATGGAGCACCCTGTGCACGACATGGAGTATACGCTGCAGCATGCAAACGCACCACGTAATCTCCCGGAGCTATTTCCACAGACCACATTCCGGGATGAGTTGCCAAGCTGGAGGGAATAAGCCCGCTTGTTTTCGCAAGGGCTATAACCGGGCATGGGACATCCACAGTTGGCAGCAAGCCGTCCCGAACAACAAACCTGAATGACGCATCTGCACGCTGGAGCAATGCTTCTTCGAAAAGGTCGCGTACGACATTGCCTGCATCAAGGCATGAGGCAGTACATGATGCTGAAACGGAAAAAAAAGAAGGTGCACCATACACAGTAAGTATTGAGCCGGCTTGAGCACTCTTAGCGACAAGAAAAAATGCAAAGCGTTGCACCGAGATAAAACGGACACCCTCAAGCACACACAAGGCAGCTCGGATAAAATGAACACAATACCACGGGGTCTGGATGATGCAAGCATTGCCTCCGTCAACATATCCAGTACGGCCAACAAAAGGCTGCGCGACCAGTGGCCGGAAATGATAGACATCTGACTGGGGCTGTCCCATCAGACTGGTGACAATCGCATGCACATGTTCCATGCCAAAAGCACAGGGGTGGCGCTTTTATTTCTTCCGTTCCTCAAGCATGGCACGTGCGCGTGCAAGCTTCTCTGTGCAGTCATCGATGGCGCGCAGCGCACGGCGCTTGAGAGCGCGCTGAACACGGGCAGTATCCTTGCCTGCCTCTGCTTTGAGCTTCCGCCCAAATGCGCGTGCCTCTTTGCTTTTCATAATTTCAGCAACACGTGCTTGCACTGCACCGAGTAATACCATACCGGCTGCTAACCCTTTTTTGACGTTCATTGCCTTCACCTCTTGTGGAAAAGATAAATCGTATGTCGGATAAGCCACGCCGCCAGGACGACAGCAACACTATAGCCGCCAACGGCAATGGAATGATAAGTAGGATATTGGAACAGAATAGTGGAGCTGATGAGCAGGGCCGCAATGATAAGGCCCAGTGACACATTGCCCGATGAGTGCTCCAGTTCACTGGTCAATGCGCGCACATCAGTCGCTTCAATGTCCATTGTGATCTTCCCTGCCCGAAGCCGGTCCGTGATCTCTTTTGCGTACCGCGGGAACTCATCAAAAAAGTCAATGAGTTGTATGGTGGAGACCTTGAACTGCTTGTAGAAATCCTTGGGCGAAAAGCGCTTCTTCATCAACTCCTGCAAGGTTTCCCCAAGAATAGTAACCAGCGAGAAGTCAGGGTCATACCGCAATGCAATGCCTTCCATCGTGACAATGGTTTTCCCAAAAAGGATGAAATCAACAGGGATGGAGACATTGTGGGTGGCACACGCCTCAAACATATTTCTGAGCGCTTCAGTGATTTTCACTTCACGCAATGACGTGTATTGAAGAGGGTACATAATCTGCCGGATCTTCCGGTCAAACTCATCACGATCACGGACAAAACCATTGGTGTTTATTGCATAGAGTGCGCTGAGCGATAGCTCAGGATTATTGGACGTGATGCCCCACAAAAGTTCAAGAGATTTCCGGCGCAGGCGTTCATCAAACTGGCCCATAATGCCAAAATCGATGAAAGCAATCTGACCTTTTTTCAGCACGAGCACATTGCCGGGATGAGGATCTGCATGGAAGAATCCCTTCTCGAAGACCTGTACGACCAGTGACTGGCATCCAGTTTCCAATATCCGCCGGACATTGTATTTCCTCTTCCGCAGCAGATCAATGTCATGGAGGCTGATGCCTTCAAGGTATTCAAGCACAAAAACTTCTTCACTCGACAATCGATCATAGACTTTGGGGATGTAAAACAGCTTTCTTTCCTGCGCATGCTCACGGAGTATCTTTGCATTAACCAGCTCATTGCGGAAATCCAGCTCCTTCTCTGTCCATCGCCTGAACTCCTCAACGATTTTCGGAAACTGATAGGGATTAGGAAAATGCTTCTGCAAGATAGTAGCAAGAAAAGCCATGACTTCAAAATCGCATTCCATCTGCTCCTTGATACCGGGTCGGCGAACCTTGACCGCGACCCACTCTTTGGTCTTGAGCTGGGCCCGATGGACCTGCGCCAATGATGCACTGGCAACCGGTTCTTCATCAAAGCGAAGGAACGTTTTGGTCAGTGGTGCTCCCGTCGACTTTTCGACGGTTTCCCTGATGATGGAAAAGGGAACTTTCGGCCCCCTGTCCTGCATCTTTTCAAATTCCAGGATGAATGGGTAAGGAATCAAATCAGGCCGGATGCTCAGGAGCTGACCAAGTTTGACAAAAGTGGGACCCAGCTGCTCGAATGCGAGCCGGACACGGACAGGCAATTCCATGTGCGCCTGCTTTTTCCAGCGTGCCTTGACGCGCCGGGTGAGAGGGAGATATCTAAGCAGATTGGTCTGGTCAAGGAGATATCCGAACTCATACGAGATGAGCACACTGATGATCTCCTCGAGTCTCCGAAGGTGCTCTTTTTTCAGATGCATGGCCTCTTTTTCCCATTTCCTAATGAAATGGTCTTTTTATAGTTATATTGTCTTTACCTATAAGCTTTTTAAAGTCGTCCCGGTTTAGGGGGGGAATGGGATATACACTTATCATTACTGAAAAGCCAAAGTCTGCCCAGAAAATCGCAGAAGCGCTTGCCGATGCCAAAGCAAAGAAAGAAGCGAGCGACAGTGTGCCCTATTACCGCGTGACGCATGAAGGGAAAGAACTGATTGTAGCATCTGCAGTCGGCCATCTTTATTCCCTGACGCAGAAGAAGGGACTCAAGTGGTCTTACCCTGTTTTCGATGTGGAATGGAAACCGATTGCAGATATTAACAAGGAAGCGAAATACACCAAGAAGTACGTCAAAGCGATTACCACTTTGGCGAAAAAGGCATCTGCTTTTGTCGTCGCGACGGATTATGACATTGAAGGGGAAGTGATTGGCCTGAACTGCGTCAGGTTCGCCTGCAAGCAGAAAGATGCCAAGCGTATGAAATTCTCGACATTGACCAAGCCCGATCTGGTGAAAGCGTTTACAAAACTGTCCCCGACACTGGACTGGGGACAGGCCAACGCAGGCGAGACGCGGCACATCCTTGACTGGTATTATGGTATCAATCTCTCCCGTGCATTGACTGACGCCATCAAGGCACAGGGTACCTTCAAGATCATGTCTGCAGGTCGTGTGCAAGGCCCTGCATTGAAACTTATCGTCACTAAAGAGAAGGACATTAAAGCATTTGTCTCTAAGCCGTTTTGGCAGATAACATTGCACTCATCCAAGCAGGAGAAACCCATTGTTGCGTTGCATGCAGAAAACCAGTTCTGGGAAAAGACCAGTGCTGAAAAAGTGTATGGCCGTGTCCGCGACCAGAAGAAAGCGACAGTGGCGAAAATCAAGCGGGAACAATTCCGCCAATCCCCCCCGACACCGTTTGATCTGACGTCATTGCAAGTGGAGACATACAAGGTCCATAAGATTAGCCCAAAAGAGACGCTGGCCATTGCACAGGAACTGTATATCGGTGGTTTTATCTCATACCCCCGTACCTCATCACAAAAGCTGCCCAAGGAGATCGGCTATGACAAAATACTAAAGGACTTGGCATTGCAACAGGAGTATAAGGATGCTGCAAAATTCTTACTCGGAAAAAAGACGATCACGCCGAATGAAGGAAAAAAAGAGGACCCGGCACACCCCGCCATTTACCCGACGGGCATCCCCCCTGCAGGCATCAATGAACATGAAGCAAAGGTGTATGATCTGATTGTCCGCCGTTTCCTTGCCACATTTGGTGACCCGGCTGTCCGTGAAGTAGCTGATGTCATCATCATGTGCAATAATGAAGAATTTAATGCAAATGGTATTATAACCAAAGAGAAAGGGTGGCATACACTTTATGGCAAGTATGCAATCTTCAAAGAAGAGGACCTGCCCCCATTGGCTGAAGGTGAGATCATACCGGTTACCACTGTGGAAATGACAGAAAAGGAGACTCAGCCACCGAGACGGTACACAGAAAGCTCCATCATTAAGGAACTGGAGAAACATAATCTTGGGACAAAAGCGACACGTGCGCAGATTATTGACACGCTCTATCAGCGAGGGTATTGTGCAGGAAAGCCCGCAATAGAGGCAACAGAGTTTGGCATCAAAACATGTGAAACACTCGAGAAATATTGCCCCGCCATTGTCGATGAGGAATTGACCCGACACTTCGAAATCGAGATGGAAAATGTGCGGCAGTTCAAAGCCTCCGAAGATGAAGTCCTTGCAAAAGCACGGGAATTGTTAACAAAAGTCATCAATGAATTTGTCCCAAAGAAAAAGGAAGTCGGTGCTGGTTTGCTGGAAGCATTCAAGGAAACACGGGAGCAGGCCGCGCACCTTGGAGAATGTCCGGTCTGCAAGAATGGGGCGCTGCAGCTGCGCCGGGGGAAATATGGGGCCTTTGTGGCATGCTCTGGATATCCGGCCTGCACGACCACATTTTCATTACCGGCTTCTGGCCTTATCCAACCTGCAAAACGTTTGTGCGATGACTGCGGTTATCCTGTTGTCCGGATCATCCGGAAAGGAAAAAGGCCGCAGGAAGTCTGCATCAATCAGACATGCAAAAGCAAAACACAGGAAAGTGAACAAGTAGCATCGGCAGTAGCCTCTGGAGAATTGGAAAAAAAATGCCCAAAGTGCAGCAAGAGTCTCGTTTTACGAAAGAGCATTTATGGTCAGTTCTGGGGATGCAGTGGGTATCCTGCCTGCAGACACACAGAACGGGTTACGCAGAAGGAATGACTTGGGGATAGAAAAGACGTCATCAACGCAAATCAGTGCACTCTGTAGAGCTTTAGAACACTTCTGCCCAGAATATGCATTTTCTTGTTTATTTCATCTACTTCAGCAGTCAGTTGCTCAATCTTCTTCTGATGTTCAGCATCACGCTGCACAAGATACTTAATCCACTGCTCCATGTTATCCTGTGTCAATGAGGATGGCTCCCGTTTCATGTGACCACCTTTATTTTTTGTACCCGCTCCCGGACAAAAGCATCACGGACAATGTCCTGTGACCATGCCGCCAGCGTGCGGTATTTCCGAGGACGTAATGCTATAACCTTATCATTTTCAACTATAAAAGACTTGTGCTTTTGAGTAAATGCGACGATATGAGAGACCGACGCATACACCTGCGGACCGTCATGCCGCTGCACTGCTGGCAGGACTGAGGGATACACAAGATACCAGAAGATCACAATATCATTCCAATGCCATCCTTTATCCAGTACCATGAACTCTGCAGTTTTCAGCTGAGCAGCCATATAATCAAAGCACTTTACCAACTTACTACCAACGACATCGCCCTTTCCATCGTGGGGGACAATGGAAAACTGTAACAAGACTGCATTGCTTTGCCGTGCACGTACCTTGAGCGACGAAAGCGAGAATGGTTTTGGTTTGAAGAAAGAAAGTGATGGTTTCTGCATAAAAAGCTTGGCAGCAAGCACAAACCGCGCAAAAGTCTCATCACTGACTGCTGCTGCTGCGTTCCGGTCCGCCTGCACAGGGTCAATGACAATAAGCGGGCTCTGTATCTTTGCTGCATTCATTCTCTTGAACACATCATCCCGACTCTTGTAGTAATGCATGACATCAACAAGCTGCTTTTGCCGGAAAGATGCTGCTGCCCGCAGCATGGGTATGAATCCCTTGTAAGCGATGACTAATACCTCCAGAATATAGCCAGAGAAACCATTGATATAGGACTCTGCACCATAGACACCCTGCGCCTTGCAAAAAAGCTTTGCGAGGCGTACGTCATCGTGCAGTTGGCCAATATTATCGCGGACCCAGGTGACATGCAGCGGGCTGACGTCAGTCACATTCTGTGCCTCTGCCGGTGCATCAATATGCAGGACTGGGATCAATTCAAAGGTGATTCCTTTCCGGGCAATCTGAAAATAATCCCGTGAACCATGGACTTTTCTCGGCTTAAATGGAAGAAGCGCCTTCTGGAGCAGTGAGGATATGTCCGTGGTTGCATATGTTCGTGCAAAGATCACAAAGATATCGCAGTCATACAGTGACAAGTGTGTCCCCTTTGCGACACTGCCCCCAAGCATCGCAGCAGCATCAAGGTGTTGCTTAGCAAGTGCTGCATTGACCTGCGCAAGAAAGACTGTCGCTTCCTCTGAAGATGAAGGGCGATGCTGTCGAAGAAGCCTGTCAAATGCCGTTTTTTCCATAGGTGGCCTCAATAACCCTTATTATAAAAAGATTGTGTCAGAAAATATAATTGGCAGAGCCTATGAGTAGGTATTTAGTCAAACCACAGGCGAATAGCACACTCTCAGCGTGTACGTACATCATAGAGAAGCGACACAAAGGAGAATGCATTCTCCTTGTGCAAGAAGGGCTATAGTAGAGGAAATTAATTTTAGTATATTCTACAATACCAATT
>JACQSS010000026.1 GCA_016211195.1 Candidatus Woesearchaeota archaeon | reverse complement strand
TGGCGAAGGGCTTATAAGAACCACCACAACACCACGCGTGATGACACTATTCACATTGCCTGGAGCTGAGCGATTTGCGTACTATTTGGAAGAGAGGGTGGGGCTGCCATTAACCACGGCGGGTCCAACAACAAGCCCGACAAGAAAGAAATGGAAGATATATATCGACGAACTGCTTCTGGGAGAATACATTCTGCATCTGCAAAAGGAAGGGGAAAATGACACCATCAGAGAATTCCATGGCAGGGTCCCGGGGTACGTCAGCCCGTCGACGGGAGATGACCATGTTGTTTTGTGCTATTCGAATGTCACGGTCAATGATGTACTGGAAGGGAAAGACACAGGGGCATGGAAAAGACACGACAGTCATCACACCATCCCCTTTCCCTGAAAAGTGACAGTAAGCTTTAAATACTACCCCAAAATCCAACTGGGAAATGGCCAGTATGCTTTCTATAATTCCTTTGGTTCCACAAAATCAACGAGTTATAGAGAGCACTATGCCCTGGTAGTGTAGCGGCCTATCATGAAGCCCTGTCGACGACAAGGCAGAAAGGCTTCGACCCGGGTTCAAAAACGAGTGTGATTCGCACATGCGTTGAAAGTCCCGGCCAGGGCGTCTGGGGCGGTAGCTCAGCCTGGTTACCTGACCTGCAAAGGAGGGTAAGGCACTAGAGCACCTGACTTTTAATCAGGTGGTCGCGAGTTCGAAACCGGTGCGAAAGTCTCGTCCGCCCCATCATAGTCAGACGGTGTAAACATGGCAAAAAACATCGACCCATCCAAACACGACCTTGTCCCCAAACACACCCTCTTGTCCGATAAGGAGAAAGAGGAGCTTTTTGCACGATACCGCATCACATTCTTTGACCTGCCACGCATTGAAAAAACAGACCCCGCAATAACTCATCTCAATGCCAAGAGCGGGGACGTTATCAAGATTATCCGAAAGAGCAAGACAGCAGGCGAAGCTGTCTATTACCGAGGTGTCTAAATGGACCGGGCAAAAAAAATCCTTCTCCAGCGCTATGTCGAGGAAGAGCCAATTGGCCAGGCAAACATTGAGTCATACAACTACTTCATCGAGCATGAACTGCAGAATATCCTTGAGGAGAACAAGGAAATTGAACCGACTATCATCCCTCACGATATTGAAGAATTCAAGATACGATTCAATAAGATCTGGGTCGAGATGCCGGACAAGACCAACGAACCAAAAGGCCCCACTATCACTGAAGCAGACGGCTCAAAGCGCAAGATATTCCCGGCAGAGGCACGACTGAGAAAAATAACGTATGCAGCACCTATCTGGCTTGAGGTATCTGCGCACATCAACGGCATCCAGAAGGAATCTTTTGTGACACAGATTGGCAGTATGCCCGTCATGCTCAAGAGCAAGTTCTGCCATCTCAACAAGCTCCCGAAGGAGGAATTGATTGAGCGTGGGGAGGATCCGGAAGACCCCGGTGGTTACTTCATTATCAACGGGACTGAGAAAGTTATCATCAATATCGAGGACCTTGCATCAAACAAGCTCCTTATCAACAAGGAATCCATTGGCCCGTCAAAGTATGTCGGCCGGCTTTTCTCTGAGAAAGGCTCCATCAAGATTCCACACACGTTCGAGAAAGGCAGCGATGGCCTCTTCTATCTGACGTTCACGCGCGTCAAGAAGATTCCGATTGTGGTCATCATCAAGGCATTGGGCCTGCTCAGCGATGAAGATATCGCCACTGCCATCTCTCCAGGCAAGCAGTATGATGATGTATATGTCAATCTCTATGAATTCATTGACATCAAGACGCAGGATGATGCGCTTGATTATATCGCAAAGAAGATAGGCATTACCCAATCAAAAGAGATTCGCATCGAGCGCATGAAAGAGGTCCTGTCAAAATACCTGTTGCCACACCTTGGCATCACTGAAAAGGAGAATCTGTTCAAGGCACGCAATATGTGCAAGCTGCTCAAGCACTATATCATGGTTTATAATGGAGAGGCTAGTGTCGACGACAAGGACCATTACATGAACAAGCGCATCAAGCTTGCAGGAGACCTACTTGCAGATGCGATCAGGGTAAATTTCAAAGTTCTTGTCAACGACCTTCTGTACAATTTCCAACGCATTGTCAAGCGGGGGAAGTTCCCCAGCATCAAGGTCATCATCCGGGAGAAGTTGCTGACGTCGCGCATTTACTCAGCTATGGCAACCGGCGTCTGGGTGGGTGGCCGCAAAGGGATTAGCCAGCGCATTGAACGGCTCAATTTCTTACAGACCCTTTCGCATATGCAGCGAGTTATCTCACCATTGTCAGCGACACAGGAAAATTTCGAGGCGCGTGAGCTGCATCCAACGCATTTCGGCAGACTCTGCCCTGTTGAGACACCGGAAGGAACAAACATTGGCCTGCGAAAGAATATGGCGCTCCTCTGTAAGGTCAGTCAGGGAATTGACGAAGAAAAGGTCGTTCCTGGTCTCAAGGAGCTTGGCCTTGACAATGCCGCTGATGCCACAGAAGTCTACCTCAATAACAAGTTCATCGGGACAGTCAAGAATCCTGAAGAATTTGTGCAACGTGTTATTGATGCTCGCCGCAAGAAGCAGGTATCACGCGAAGTTAATATCTATTATAATAAGAGAGTAGATGAAATTGTTGTTGATTCCTCAAAAGGACGGGCGCGACGGGCGCTGCTCATTGCCAAAGATGGCAAGGCATTGCTCACGGAAGCGCACATCAAGCAGCTCGAGCGCCGGGAACTGAAATGGAGCGACCTTGTTGACCAGAGCATTGTCGAGTATCTAGACGCGTTGGAAGAGGAGAATACGCTCATCGCCATGGTCCCTGCCGAACTAACGCCAAACCATACTCATCTTGAAGTCGATCCATTGACTATCCTTGGCTTGTGTGGATCGCTGGTACCGTATGCAAACTACAGTCCGGGTGCACGTATCAGTATGGGTGCCAAAAACCAGAAGCAGGCCTTGGGCATTTACGCCTCAAACTTCCATCTCAGGATTGACACGGACGTTAACGTTCTCCACACACCGCAAAAACCCATTGTTGACACAGTCATGGGTGATTTAGTGGATTTGGACAAGCATGCCGCTGGCCAGAATATTGTTGTAGCTGTGATGAGCTATGGCGGGTATAATATGGAGGACTCAGTCATTCTTAACAAGGCATCCATTGAGCGGGGCCTTGGCAGAAGCACTTATTTCAGGCCGGGCACGTCAGAGGAACTGCGCTATGCAGGCGGCCTCGTCGATAAAGTCTGCATCCCGGACAAGGATGTCAAGGGATACAAAGCAGAGCACGATTACCGGCTATTGGAAGATGATGGCATCATTGCACCTGAAGCAAAGGTAGCAGAAGGCGACGTCATCATCGGCAAGACGAGCCCACCCAGATTCCTGTCTGGTGCAGATGAATACAACCTGACAGCGAATATCAGACGGGAAAGCTCCATTGCCATGATGCATGGCGAGGAAGGCATTGTCGATTTTGTCCTTGTGACGGAAAACGGAGAAGGCAACAAGCTTGTCCGTGTCCGCATCCGTGACCAGCGCGTCCCGGAAATCGGAGACAAGTTCACGTCACGCTACGGGCAGAAGGGTGTCGTCGGAAACATCATTGATGCAGCAAACATGCCCTTCAGTGCAACGGGGATTGTCCCAGACCTTATTTTCTCGCCGCACAGTATCCCATCGCGTATGACAATTTCACACCTCATTGAATTGGTGGGTGGAAAGGTCGGCGCATTGGCTGGCAGGTTCATTGACGGGACAACATTCAGTGCAGAGAGTAAGGATGGCCTACGCAGCGAGCTGCTCCGGCTTGGCTTCAGGGAGAACGGCACAGAGACCCTTTACAATGGGGAGACTGGAGAGCAGATCCGGGCAACTATTTACATCGGAAACATGTATTATCTCAAGCTGAAGCATATGGTCGCAAACCGAATCCAGTCACGCGCGCGCGGACCTGTGCAACTGCTGACACGCCAGCCGACAGAAGGCCGGGCCAAGGAAGGAGGGCTCCGGCTTGGGGAAATGGAAAAGGACACCTTTGTCGCCCATGGTGCATCACTGCTGCTCAAGGAGCGCTTTGATTCAGACAAGACCACAGTCCCTGTCTGCGAAAGCTGCGGACTGATTGCTGTCTACGATGCATACAAGAACAAGGCATACTGCCCGGTCTGCGGTGATACGGTCAGCATCAATAACATTGAAGTATCCTATGCATTCAAACTGATGCTCGATGAAGTGAAGAGCCTTGGGATCTATCCACGGCTGAAACTGCGCAATAAATATTGAGGGCCCTACCATGACAGAAGAATACCAACAGTTCGTCCACAAGCAAGTCAGTTCACTCGTTTTCGGGTTGCTGCCGCCAAACATGATCAAGAAGATGGCAGCTGCCAAGATTGTGACGCCGGAGCTATACGATAAAGAAGGGTATCCTGTCGATGGTGGTCTCATGGACATCAGGCTAGGTGTCATTGATCCCGGTTTGCGCTGCAAGACATGTGGTGGCAAGCTGAAGGAATGCATCGGTCATTTTGGTTATATCGAACTTGCACGACCCATCATCCATTTCAAGTTTGTTGATATTGTCTACAACCTGCTCCGCGCAACGTGTTTCGACTGCGGACGTGGATTGATGCAGCAGGCAGACATTGACAAGTGGACTGCACGACTGATAAAGATTGAGCAAGATCAGGGCCTTGAGGAGCGGCGTGACAAGACAAAAGAGATTCTTGTCGAGTTAAAGAAAACGCAAAAATGTCCTCATTGCAAGGCACAGCAGCCAAAGGTTGTCTTTGAGAAGCCGACCACATTCCTTGAAAACGAGAAGCGCATCTCACCAATTGAGATACGCACAAGACTGGAAAAAATTCCAGACCAAGACCTTGAGTTGCTGGGTATGAAGCAGCCATTTGTACGGCCTGAGTGGATGGTTCTCACAGTCATGCCTATCCCGCCAGTCACTATGCGACCATCCATCACACTGGAAACGGGCGAGCGTTCGGAAGATGACCTGACCCATAAGCTGGGCGATATTGTCCGGATTAATCAGCGCCTGTTCGAAAACATCAATGCTGGGGCTCCGGAAATCATCATTGAAGACTTGTGGGACCTTTTGCAGTATCACGTCACGACGTTCTTTGACAACGAAGTGCCGCAGGTCCCTCCCGCACGACATAGATCAGGTCAACCTCTGAAAACGATCACTGCCCGTATCAAGAGTAAGGAAGGGCGCATCAGGCATAACCTTGCTGGAAAGAGAACAAACTTCTCAGCACGAACAGTCATCAGTCCAGACCCGTTGATTGAACTGAATGAAGTGGGTGTCCCCAATGTCGTGGCTATGAAGCTCACTGTTCCGGAACGAGTGACTGAATGGAACAAGGATTATCTGCTCAATTATGTCAAGCTCGGACCGACTAAGTACCCGGGCGCAAACTACATCGTCAGGCCGGATGGCAAGAAAAAGAAAATCACTGACGAGACAAAAGAACAGCTGCTTGAGGAAATCCAACCCGGCTATCTCGTCGAAAGACATCTTATTGATGGAGACATCGCCATCTTCAACAGGCAGCCAAGCCTCCACAAGATGTCGATGATGTGCCATCGCATCAGAGTGCTCCCGGGCAAGACATTCCGCCTGAATCCGGCAGTCTGTCACCCCTACAACGCAGACTTTGACGGGGACGAAATGAACCTGCACGTCCCACAGACAGAAGAAGCGCGCGCAGAAGCTGAGACCCTGATGATGGTCCAGACGCAACTCATCAGCCCGAGGTACGGGCTCGCAATCATCGGTTGCACGCAAGACGCAGTTTCAGGCAATTACTTGCTCACGAAGTATGGTGAATATCCTCGACAGGACGCGATTGACCTGCTTTTCAAGATTGGAGCAGATGACACCATGATGTCGCGCCTGCCCCATAAAAAGACTGTCACCGGCCGTGAGATATTTTCGGCACTCCTGCCAGATGAGTTCTCGTTCAGCGGAACCGCGCTTGACGGAACAAAGGTCGAAATTGTCAATGGCCAGCTTGTCGAAGGACATATGGACCTTGCAACGCTTGGCGGTGAAGGCAAGGGCATGATGCTGCGCAAGTTCAACAAGGATTACGGAGGCGCAAAGACGCTGGTGCTTATCGGGATGCTTATGAAACTTGGCATCTTTACGCTCCAGAAAGAAGGGCTCACCACAGCATTATCAGACACAGACCTGCCTCAGGAAACACAGGATGCCATCGACGAGATCTTGGTCAAGGCAAATGAGACTGTCGAAGATTATATCCAGAAGTACCGCAAGGGCGAGCTTGAACCGCTACCGGGCAGGAATATCAAGGACACGGTCGAGCTTGAGATCATCAAGACGCTGAACCGGGCACGTAACGAGATTGGGAAACTTGCTGCGAAAAGCGTGGCGCCGCGTGGCGGAAGCGTCGTCATGATCAACAGCGGGGCCCGTGGTAAATCAATTAACCTTGCACTCATTGCTGCATGCGTCGGACAGCAGGCATTGCGCGGAAAGCGCATCGAGCGCGGGTATACGGACAGGACATTGTCATCATTCAAGCGCAATGATTTGGGAACTGCTGCACATGGTTTTGTTAAGCAGGGATACAGCCAAGGCATGACGCCACAGGAGTTTTTCTTTATGGCAATGACCGGGCGCGACGCACTGATGGATACAGCGCTGCGTACACCTAAGTCGGGATATCTCTACAGACGGCTTGCAAACGCGTTGCAGGACCTGCGCGTCGAGTATGATCACTCAGTACGCGATGCTGCGGGAAGGATTGTTGAATTCCTGTATGGTGATGATGGCATCGACGTCTCAAAATCTGAAAAGGGAAAGATTGACGTAACAAAGATCATGGAAATGGCCAGGTGATGATGATGGACAAGCTTTTTGCTGAATACAAGGACAAGCTCCCAAAGATTATCCTCGATGAGCTGCAGGAGAAAATACCTGCCAAGGCAGGCGAAGCCCGGATACGGAAGATACTGGACGCTGCAGTGAACGAATATAATGCATCCCTTGTGGAGCCCGGAGAATCTGTTGGATTGATTACAGCTGAGTCCATTGGCGAGCCGGGTACACAGATGACGCTCAACATGTTCCACCTTGCTGGGGTCTCAGAAATGAACGTGACAACCGGTCTGCCGAGAATCATCGAAATCCTCGACGGAAAGAAAGAGATTTCCACGCCGATGATGGAGATTTACCTGAAAAAGCCATACAAGGACGGCAAAGGTATCAGAGAACTTGCACTGCGCATCAAGGAGATTAAGCTTGGTGAGACTGTACAGGAATTCGTGCTGTCTGTTGCAGAAGGAAAGATAGAGATTATTCTTGACCCTAAAAAGCTGGAAGCGCTGCATGTTGACGTGGATACTATCGCAAAGACGCTTACAAAGCAGGTCAAGGGCATCCAGCTCAAGGCGAAGGACAACACCATCGTCGTGAATACGAAAAAGGAAAGCATTAATGAAGTCTACAAGATGAAAGAGAAGCTGAAAGATACGTTCGTCTCCGGAATCAAGGACATCACGCACGTGCTACCTGTCAAGCGTGGAGAGGAGTTTATCATCATCACTGCTGGCTCGAATCTTGCCGAAGTGCTGCTGCTCGACGAAGTGGATGATAGCAGAACCATCTCAAATGACATTTTCGAGGTGCAGAAGGTACTCGGCATCGAAGCTGCGCGAGAGGTCATTATCAAAGAAGTTTACAAAGTCATTGAGGACCAGGGTCTCAACGTCGATATCCGGCATATCATGCTGGTCGCAAGCACGATGTGCTTTTCGGGCACGATCAAGGGTATCACCCGGTATGGTGTCGTGAGCGAGAAAGGCAGTGTCCTTGCACGCGCATCGTTTGAGACACCGATCAAGCATATCATCGACGCGTCAATGCTAGGGGAAGAAGATCAGCTGACATCTGTCATCGAGAATGTCATGCTCAATCAGCCAGTCCCTGCGGGAACCGGCATGACGGGGCTTGTTGTCAAAGAGGTTGTCAAGGAGAAGAAAAAAGACTGAGGTCATCACCATGGCGAAAACAGAACACGGCATTGCCGACATCAAGAAAGCATTGGAAGACAAGAAGATCATTATCGGTACAGAACGTACCATCAAAGCGCTCAAGGAAGGCCACGTCCGGACGGTCTACGTAACAAAGAACTGCCCGAATCAGGTCAAGAACGATATTGCATATTACGGTAAGCTCGCAGCCGCTGACATAATACAGCTGGAGCAGCCGAATGACGAGCTTGGCGCGCTCTGCAGGAAACCGTTCTCTGTTTCTGTCGTCGGAATAAAAGGGTAAGCCAGCTTGAAATTCACGCTTGATACAACAACCATCAAGACTATTGCCCTTGCAGAGTCGGTAACGCATGCGCAGATAAGGGATTGTGTCATGCTCGGTGACGTGATGGTTTTCATCGTTGATGAAGGCGAGATTGGCATGGCAATCGGAAAGGGTCACAGTAATGTGAGGCGGCTTGAGATGCTCCTCAAGCGGCGTGTGAAGATTATCGCATACAGCGAGGATGTTGTCCAGTTCATCAGGAACCTTATGTACCCGCTGGAAATAGAGAAAAAGGAGGAGAAAGAGGGTATTCTCTATATCACAGGCAAGGATGTGCAGACACGGGCGATGTTGATTGGCAGGAATGCAACGACATTACGGGCTATTGAAGAGATTGTGAAACGATATTTCCAGATACAGGAGATTAGAGTTGTGCAATAGCGCTTATTTTTTCAAATAGGCTATCTTTTTTTCGAGGGAAGCACGCTCTCCTTCCAGTCGTTTTAGTTCACGGGCGTTCCGTGCCTTTTCACCCAGCAAACATTGTGTTTCCTTTTGTTGCACTAAGGAGGCTGTGGCTGCTGCATTCTCGCGAAGCAGATAACCCGATTTAAGCCGAATGTCCAATTCACCTGCTTTACACAATGCGTAGCTGGTGCTTGAGTCCTCACTCATGCCACCCATGCCCAGAACCCTCTGCACAATTGTATAGAGTTCACAGCCAATGAACTCCAACCCCCCCGGGTGTTTTGACATCATAACACTTCGAAGAATCAAGTTTGTCTTCAGCGCCGCTGCCCAATAGATGAAAGGCGGTGCTGTACCCTTCTTCGATGTGGAGTTTTTTGTAGGTTGTCATAGGGTGAAGGGAGAGACGCAGCCAGAAAAGGTTTTTGTGCTTATTTCGTTATTTATGTACATGGCGATGAGAATATGGCAGTGCACGTCTTTCCGAAGTTCCAAGCCAATAAAAAGCTTTAAATACCGACTGCTTTTCCAACACGTTCATGACGAAGAAGTCACGCGGATTACACGCAGCAAAGAGCCTGCGCAAACGGCGCAAGGAATATCGACTGGGCAGTTTCTCTCCACGACGGAAAAAAGCAGACCCGTTGCAGGGCGCATCGCAGGCACGCGGTATTGTCCTCGAGAAAAGACAGCTTGAGGCAAAGCAGCCGAACTCAGCAATGCGTAAGTGCGTCCGCGTCCAGCTTATCAAGAACGGCAGGCAGGTGACCGCTTTCGTGCCCGGTGACGGCGCAACAAAGCTCATCGACGAGCACGACGAAGTCCTCATTGAATGCATCGGTGGCGGTAACCTCGGAAAGGCTAAGGGGGATATTCCCGGTACACGATGGCAAGTCATTAAAGTCAACGACCAATCATTGCGCGCCCTGCTTGAGGGCAAAGCAGAGAAGGCAAGAAAGTAAAAATGGCCGACTATAAAGTGTTCAATAAGTGGAGCTGTGAAGGCATTGCAGTGCAGGATCAGGGGCTTCTCCGCTATATCACGCTGGAGCCCCGCATTGTACCGCGCACTGGCGCACGGTATACCGGGAACAGATTCCATAAATCAAAGGTATTTATTGTCGAACGCTTAATCAACAAGTTAATGTGCCCGACGCATAAAGCACGTAAGCAGTTCATCCAGCGCTCTGGGGCTCTCACGGGGAAAGGGAATACAGCATACAGGCTTGTCGAGGCAGCCTTTGAACGCATCGAGAAGCAGACAAAGGAAAACCCAATCAAAGTTTTTGTCAAAGCACTTGAGAATGCAGCACCACGTGAAGAGATTGTCACTATTGAATATGGTGGAGCACGCTACCCAAAAGCTGTTGACTGCGCACCCCAACGCCGCATTGATATTGCATTGCGGTATATGACACAAGGAGCTGCACAGAAATCATTCAACAAGGGCAAGCACATGGTTAACACGCTGTCTGACGAAATCATGCATGCATACCGGTGCAGCGCTGACTCTGCCGCCATTGCAAAGAAAAACGAACTGGAAAGACAGGCAGACAGTTCACGATAGAGTAAGTCTGATTTTTCTTTATAGTGTAAATCTTTTCCTCTTCTTTTTGCATAGTTTTCCTTCATACACAAGCATTGACTGTTTCCGCACGTCCATAATAATGGTCGCCAGTGTCTGAGAAGGTCCCGTATGACGGCAGATGGGAGCCTGATGATCTGCGAGGACTGCCCGCAGGGATACTGGTGAAATCTTCTTCTTGGGTGTAAAGATTTCTTTGAGCCGCGCATACCGTGCAAGTGATGACGCGGTAGGAGCTTCAGGCGTGCCTTTCATCATAGGGTGAAGAAGATGGTTTGTGTGAAAAAAAAGGTGCTGTTCTCTACTGAGCGCAGTCCTGTCTGGCGTTGCCTCAATGTCATAAATGCCATCTTTTGTCACAAACATGGAATTATTTCCCACTGTGCGCGGATGGGTATTCCAAAGCCGGATAACATCTTCCTCGCTCTGCTGTGCACACATTGCACGCAGCAGAAAGTTCTTCGGCACGCCATAGCGGCATGAAATACATTCAATGCTATTTCCTGAGAAGGCAATGAACGGGTTAAGAGCTGATGAGGAGCCACCAAGCGCACCCATATACGCAAGACTAAGGAACGAAGGCTCTTTTTCTGGCCGTGCTTTGACAATATACAGTTGATAGATTAGAACATAGTCTTCATTGTGAGCCAGCACATAGGAGTTCCTCCATCTTGCTGCTATGCTCGTACACTTTTCCGGGATTCGACCAATGAGTATTGCAACGATTTCTTCTTCGCACATGACGACCAATAGATCGTCAAATGCAACACCGGAGCCTGTTGCCAATCCCCGCAATTCATCACCATATTGAGGGAAGGCACGCTCCGCATACGGGAGAAACTTACGGGCAATGATATGAAGTTCCTTAATGCCTTTCCGGTATTCCTGTCGATAGTAAGCGTCACATACCACGAGTTGCTTTCTGATTTGCTGGCGTAGTGCCTGCCCAAGCTGCATCCCCATCTGTGCATGACTACCAGCAACTTCAACATAAGGGAACATAGCGCCCTAATAGTGTCGCAACCTATAAAGT
>JACQSS010000024.1 GCA_016211195.1 Candidatus Woesearchaeota archaeon | reverse complement strand
GCAGGAGGACAAAAATATATAAAGGAGACATTCTTTGATTTTAAAACAAAAAGGTGACACTCTTGCCGCATTGGTACACACATTTACTGGTCCTATCTTTGATACTTATTTTGTCTTCCTCAATGGTTCTTGCGCAGCAGGTTATTAAGCAGCGTGCCGATAAACTCAATTACTTCACCGGGTCAAACCACATTGTCTATGTGCAAAATACAGGAACCAACAACACCTATCTTAACATTACAATCCCTATAGGGTTCGTCGCATCAAGTAGTTCATCCCAATGCGGTCTTCGCAATGCCTCTCTCGTCGAGTGCAACCTGACCGCATCCACAGGAAACGGAACCTATACGGTCTTTTCGAATGGGACGTTAAATGAGTATACGATTACTAATCTGACCTGCCGGACTAATAATACGCAGACATGTAATGGTGTTGCCTTCGTGCGTATCCATCCAAGTGAGATTTGGCACACGTTAGTTGAGTTCGGCAGAGGTAGAGGCAATTACTTCTTTGATACGACACAGGGCCTCAACAAGTCTGGCTCAGGACGCAGTGCTGAAGGATGCACTTTCCTGCCTAACGAAACGCTCTTTGAATTGAACTTCCTGCACAAGGTACAAAACCCTAGGCAATATTATGGTGTACCTACTGGCAAGATGGAGAATGCAACATTCACGTGCGTCTATCCTAATAGGACTTTCGTCCGCTTCCATTTTGCCGCATCCATCGAACGCACAAGTCAATTTACTAATATCACCTATACAATCCCTGAAATTTCAACATCATTTGAGCGCACCGCTTTCTTAGGGATGGATTTTGATTCCATTGAGCAGAAGACAGGGGACCAGCTCCCTATCACCTGCAGTAATTTTGTCGCTGATTTCACGACTGTGGGTGGGGGGAACTTCACCATTACCAACGATTCGTTTCAATTTGCCGTGCGCAGCCGGAATCCATTTGTCATTAATGCAAGCGTTGCCCCAGGAACTTCTATAGGAAACGGAACGCAAGAGGTTCTGATTACTTACAACATTACAAACAAGGAGCTGCATACTGTAGAAAATGTTGAGATAGAGCTGCCCGCACCAGCCAATGCCCAATTCATTGGTCTTCGCGGAGAACTCTTTGGTGTAGGCACAGAGATGTATCGGATAGAAAAAAACACCTTCCTGGCGGGTGAATCACATGTCATTTCCCTGCTTGCACGCTTTGAAACTAATAGTAGTCTTGCCATAGACCCCGGCAATTTTAGCTTTTCACGGACAGCAGCAAATATTCGCTTTATCCCTTGCTGGGAAGCGCAAGGGTACAACCCCCAGGAATATGTCCAATTGGTGGGTATTGGTGGGACTATTAACAGCAATTTGAGTGTTGCATCCTCTGTTACCAGCATCTTTGGAAGGATCAACGAAATATTCAATCTTGTTGTCAGCATCAATAATACTGTGTCTAACACCAATTCCGTTGTGAATTCTATTCAGACGACGGTAAACAATATCAACAGCACGGTCAATGCGATTCTCGATAATGTTACATTGATAAAAGCAAACACGGAAAGCATTTTGGACCGGATCGTAAGTATGCAGGAATTCGATGAAGAAATAGTTTTTCTCGTAACTGACGCATTTGGTCTGCAACAGCAGGCAAGGCAGGAGTTGGCGGGAGGTAATTCTGACTCCGCGATACAAAGGTTGCGTGAGGCAAATCACCGGCTTGAAGAAGCGGCTGCCAAGATGGTTGTCCAGCAGACAGCACTCACCACGCAAGGGCAGCCGACCGCTCCCGCAGATGACAGCTGGGTCATGACCACTGTTCTCCTTATTGCCATCTTCAGCGCAGGGATTTTTATCATAGCCAAAAGGCCTGAGAAGTAATGGTCCAGTCCACGCAACCTATATAAACAGTATTTGCCTTGGTGCATATATGAAAAAGCAGGTCTGGCTTCTTATCTTGCTCCTCTGCGCAATCCCGTCCTTTGGCCAGCTTGCATCGTACACATCAGACCGGATGAACTTCCCACCCGGTGAAAGCAGGAGCCATGGACAGCTTATCCAGTTCTCTGGTGTTTTTGCGGCTACTATTCCCACTGGCTTTAGTGTGACTGCATTTTCTGCTGGCGGTACAAACACAACTGGTAATATTACCTTCTCTGCCGGTGCACTCACTTCAGTTAACTATACCTTCCGGTCGCCGTCATCCTGCACAGAAGGAGTCATCTTCACCAGCACTATTTATTTGAACAATACGCGGGTGGGAGAACTTGTGTATGTGTGTGTGCCAGACTACAAAATCATTGATTCAAAAGTCGAATATGGGCATGGTGATGCCAATTATTTATCGGATTTGGTCATCTCAAATACCTCGGCTACTTTGTTTAATCTCATCCGCGTCTTTAACATAGGACAGTATCTCAATCCAGATGAGACACCCTCCAATGTGACCGTGCGGTGTTTTTTTCCACGCAATTTCACGGTCCGGACCTACGGGCACGGAGATGTCGCATACAGTGCCACCCAAATCAATGCGACGTTCACATGGCGCATTGAATCCGGCTTTTGGTTCAGGATTGCTGTCCTGAGTCAGGACGTCTCCGGGCTTCCCTTTGGGAGCTACTATAATGTCAGCTGTTCAAACTTAACCTATGCCTTCAATCATACTCGTGTCGAAGCGCCATTTACTCCTTATGGATTACTGGTCCGCACAGAACAGCCACTAACGCTCACTTTGCGTGAGGACCCAAGTGACTCTGCACTCGCAAGATTTGTGCTGCGTAACAGCGAGCAATACCCGTTGTTCACGCTCCTTTTTGAGCGAACATTGCACGGTGTCCAGCGCAGTGAACGAATCCAGTTCCTCGAGCCCGGCGATGAAGTCACCTTTGACGCAGACCGGAACGCAACGCGGAATTTTACTGTCTATTTCATCCCTTCCTGGTACCGGAACAGCCGGAATCCGCAATACCTGAAGCAGGTCTTTGTGTTCACGGACAACGACTTCCCGAATGTGACCTTGGTCTCCCCGGCAAACAACAGTGTGCTGAGCTCTAACGCAGTCACCTTGACGTATCGGGCGTTTGATAACATGTCCAACATTGCCTCATGCAGCCTCTTCCTGAACGGAACGCTCAATGCCACATCGTCTTCCGTGCAGGAGAATGTTGACCAGACTTTTTCACTCACCTTGGCTAATGGGAACTATTTCTGGCAGGTCAACTGTACCGACGACAGTCCCTTTGCGCGGACTGCAGGCAGTGAGATACGCTTCTTTACTGTCTCTGTCACTGGCGGCAGTGGTGGGGGTGGCGGAGGCGGTGGAGGTGGAGGCGGTAGTAGCATCGGTACGGGTGGTGGCGGCGGTGGGGGTGGTGGTTGCGCTTCGTCCTATTTATGTGACCTCTGGAGTGCCTGTGTCGATGGGAAACAGGCCCGTGTCTGTAATGATATCAAATGCGGCCGACCATCACGGACAGAAACGCGCAGCTGCTATGAATGCGCTGCAGACAGTGAGTGCCCATCCCAACAACTCTGTCTTGACCACAAATGCATTCCCCAGCCCGTAGAGGAAAAACCACTTCCCCCTATTGAGATAGGGGGGCCAAGGAAGGTGAAGCTTATCCCGGCGCCAGAAGAAGAAATCTGTCCATTTTCAGTTCACATTGTGCTCCTGATCATTACTTTTGTGACAATTGTCTTGTTTCTTTACTCTATTGAACAGCGGAAGGGGATATCATTCATCCTGTATCACTATTATGACCATCATGTCATCCGGCTTATCAGGCTCTGGAGGTATGCATGGCCTGCGCTTTTGATTATTTACTTTATCCTGTTTATTATTTTCCTTTTCTGTCCCGACGTATGGGTTGGTCTTGTCCTGCTTCTTTTCTCTGCCATTTTGTTATCATTGTTAGAAAAGGAGCACACACTAGAGAAGATAGCACATGCCCGCGAGCGCAAGCGTCTCATGACGTTTGTCACACGTTTCATGAGGCACCTCACGAAAGAACTTTTGCTTCACCAACATGACAAGAAACGGCATTTTTTCCGTCAAGAGCTTCTCCAGTTGGAACTGCGTACAGCCGTTGCAATGCTGGACATCGACGTGGAAATGCTGGAGATTAAAGAGATGCTTAGCCGGGTATTCCCTGAGACATCAGCACATGAAAAACTTCGTGCATTGCGTATGCAAAGGTATAAACTGCTTCTTGACTACAAGAAGAAACGTGCAGACCTTGAGAGAAGGCTATAGCAGGCATCCAACTGTGACGTCGCTGCAGAGGATTGAACCCATCATATCAGAAGCTACCAGAACTTCCACCAAGGCTTCTCTTTGAGTGACTCCTGCAATTCGTCAAGCGTTACATAGTCGGTTTTTTGTTCCCGTGGTTTTAATGCTGTCTTCTGCTGTTTCGGCCTTCTTTCGGCAAGGGCACTCCTGACAATACGTACACTGAACAACGCCGTGACACTCAGCAACGCAATGAGCAAGACACCCGTTCCCCATTTCCAGAGCCCGGTCAGAACAACTGCTGCACCGGTCACAGGAGGCGCCTGTTCAACAACCACGGCACTAGTCACTTCCCTCCTTGTGCCCCCATAAACGACTGTCCAGTTGAGCGCGTAGCGGCCCGTGCTGTTGAATGCTCCACTCAGGAAGAGCCTTTTTCGGCCAAGCACCATGTGCTCTTGCGTGTACACGTCGGGTTTTGCCCCCTCTTGTTGTACTGTCAGGATGACACTCTGCA
Organism: Candidatus Woesearchaeota archaeon; assembly: GCA_016211195.1. GTDB lineage: Archaea > Nanobdellota > Nanobdellia > Woesearchaeales > JAGVYF01 > JACQSS01. Next base: position 5,442 of record JACQSS010000024.1, on the reverse strand, counting down.
GTAAAGCTGAATTGAATTCCTCTGGCATTGTAATGCCCAATGACAAGTTCAGTGGCTCATTCGCCAACGCTGTCCGCGGTGAGAGCTCAAACAAGGAGTATTCCCTTTCCGGCAATTTATCCATGGTGTCCGGGTTGCAGTCGTTGTCTTTCCCGTCACCTTTGGTCTCGGGCGCACCCGGGTTGATACGGGCATTGGTATCATCGCAGTCCACTTTGGCATGGGTACATAACCTTGTATCCCCCGCGCCATAGCTATCTTCGTCATTATCAACGCACGCTGCTGGGCATTGCTCATCGGTCTGGCCATTGCAGTTGTCATCTTTGCCATTGCACTGTTCCATCACTGCAGGATTTATCAACGGGTTGGTGTCATCGCAATCCACTGCTAACGGAAAACTGTCTCCATCTCCATCTGTGACGTCCAGCGTTGCTGCGTCACAATCATTGTCTTTCTTGTCATTGGGAATCTCCTTTGCGCCCGGATAAATGGTGGCATCATTGTCATTGCAATCAGTGCCTGCAGCGTGTCCATCCCCATCTTTGTCCTGTTCAACGACAAGACGTTCAGACAGGGTGTCAAGCGTGTCCCCATTGTGCTCCAATGCAACGGTTAGCCGTGCATTCTCTGCGTGTAGTTGCAGTGTTTGTAGATCCAGTTTCGCAGTAACCCTTTTCGTTGTTGTATATCCTTCGCCGAATCCCTGCTCGCTGTAACTGTATGGTGTTGTCGTATAGACAATACCGTTGATGACCGTGAATGCTGCAGTGTCGTCCGGTAACGCTGTCCGATTGAATCTTGTCGTTGAAGGCACAATGAAGACCGTCATATTCTCTTCAGGGACAGCGTACGGGTCGGAAAAATCCTTATTGATGGTCCTGTTAACCAGCTTGCTTGTGGTATTGGTGATGTTACCGGAGACCACATGTGTCGTAACATTTAGCGTGACGGTGATGTTTGGATAGATGGTCTTGTTGCCTACCAATCCGTAGCCATACCCAGAACCGCCCAATGCCCCCCGATAATAGTACTTCCCTGTGCCAAAAGACAAGCCCTGCGCAACCTCGCTGACAGGCACTTTCTTGGTCATAGTGCCCAGCTTGACTTTTATAATAGTTTCATTGGGCACAAAGTCCTGGCTTCCGAACGGAATGTCCACAACCCCTGTCAAGGTTGCATTGGCAATGTATTCATCACTGATGTCCAGTATCATGAACCCGGTCAACGTTGGGTCGGACGAGAGGAAGAAAATTGAAGCACAAATTCCCAAAAAAATTCCTAGCTCAATCCATTCCTCCTTTTTCATATCTCTTTTCACGTGCGCGGCGTATTTAAAGGTTTGGCGGTCGAGCCGGTCAGCAAGTGCGCGCAACGTGCGGGCAATTCCCTCCCGCATTGTGGAAGCGTTTGACATGCCAGCTCGCTGCCTTGCAATCATGAGCAGGAGTAGTGCAAGAAGAGCAAGCAACACATTAGTGGTGTTCATGGTCATGTTGTCCGGCAGAAGAACAGACTCCATCATTGCTATGGCAAGAAAGAGGACTGAGAAAAGCGCCATAAGCAGGATGACCATGTCTGTCCTATACCTTTGCATGGAGCGACCTCCACCCGTCAACCACAATGACGGCAAGAGCAATGAACACAATCGTTCTTGCTGAGACTAAGCTGACCCAGTCATTGTTTTGCATGTTTCGCCTCCATCACAGCAAAGATGAGGATAATGCTCAGGATGATACTCAATGCCAGTACTTTCCCATTGTTTTGTATTATTCCTGCTGGAGTCATCAATGCAGCCCGTCCGCTCAACGTTTTCAGCATGCTATCTCGGACTGCTTCCACTTGTTCGACTGCCTGCTGCGGAGGGACAATGCCTGCTTCCACTGAAGAAATGATGCGGTTGATAGTATTGATGGAGTCTGTGACAAGGAAGACCTCTTCCTCAGTCATATCTGCATTGTCCCGGATGGTGTTCAGGATATCGGATAACTGGTCACGTTGCTGCCGTAGCAGACTTAACGTATCTGCTGACTGGTTGTTCAAATTGTTTGATACATTATTGATTAATGTGACAATCTCTTCTAATGAGTGATTCCCGTAGTTGCTGCTGTTGAAGAAGGTAGTATTTAGTCTACCAATAAGTTCGGCCCATGTCGCAACGTGGAACGTGCCGGAAGCGAATTGATTGTTACCTCCCTGTATACATTGTGAATCAGTCACATAGACACCCAGTGTCGATGGCACAGTGAAATTTGAGACATAGATGCCATCAGCCAAGTGAGAAAGTATCCTGTGGGTGAAGAATGTGTTGTTGGGATAAAATAGTGTGCTATTGCATGTTGCAACAGGTATTGGATCTCCTGCTGGATTCAAAAATTGCACTGCAACCCTCCCTTCTTCATTTGCAATAAATTCAGTACCACCCACATGCCTTAATACTGGAGAACCAGTAGACCTATTGATCTCAGCGACAATGAGCTCGATATTCGCAATAGTCCTATTCTCTGATACAGAGACCGTGTCAGTGGCGCGCGCATCCCTGCTGTTGATGGTGGTATTAAACGATGCGATGAAGAGGCCCGTATCATGCGGTGCAAATGTCATTCCATATACCCCACATTCCACAAAACTGCTTGTTCCATTGGCAATCTGTGCAAATGTGGAATTGAATATCATGAAGTTTACTGTCGCGCCAGACATGCATGATCCATTCATCCCCTGCACCAGCGTGGTGCACGAGAAGGATTCTCCAAGCGTGATACGTTCTGTACAGCTTGCTGTCATCAAATTTGGAATGATGTTGCGGCTGATAACTTCAAACAGAGTAAATTCACTTGCATTGATGTTGTTGACTGTGTCATTTGCAAAGATACGTGCAAGGTAGAATCCTTCCTGTGCAGTATCTGTGATCAGCGCCGAACATCTACTCGCTATGCAGGTCATAGGGACAATCTGCCTGCTTCCGTCAGGTTTGGTCAGATTAAGCAATACTATGTCAACCTGGTTATTATCGGTGACAATCGCGGAGATATTTACCGTCCCGAATACTACTTGGGGGTTTGGTACGGCTGTGACATTGACCACATCTGGCGGCCTGTCATCGACAATGATAGTCGTTACTGTATCAACAATGCTAAAAACCTGGGATGAATTCGGTGACGTCGCATTAATGGAGACATTGAAGGTCCCATTGACTGGATTTGAGACACTCAACGATAAATTCAGCTGTGTTCCTGCAAGGATATCCCTTATGAATGTCTGATTCAGTGTTACATTGGCTGCGTTAGAAATATTCATGACACTTAAGTTGACACTTACATTCTGGTTCCCATTGTTTCTAACGGTGATAACGTATGTCGCAGCAGAGATATTGAAGATGGTCCTGTTTCTTGGGTCTGCAAGAAGCTTGATGGAAAAGTTCGCAGCAATGACAGTTGTCAATGTGTCGACGATGGCAAACACACCCGTATTATTTGGTGATGTGGCATTAACGGAAACATTGAATGTCCCTGCGGTGGGACTCGCTACCGTCAATGTCAGATTATGGAGACTGCCGGGCAGACTAAATCCAATAAATGTCTGGTTAAGGCGCGCCGTGCTCACACCGCTGATGTTCATGACTGAAAGATTAATGGATATATTCTGGTTTCCATTATTCTTGACTGTAATAGTATAATTGGCTTGAGTAGTATTGAAGATGCTTAGGTTTCGCGGGTGCGCAAACAGGGCTAAGGAGAAGTTTACTTGTAAGATGGTGGTCAATGTATCATCCTCATCGTAAATTTCTGGCGAATCGGTTGAATTTGCCCTGATAGTCACATTGAATAGCCCTTCTGTAGGGTTACCAACAAGCAGGGTGAAGTTCCTTTCCTGATTCGGGGGAATTTGCGGTGTTATTGATTGGTTCAATTTTACCGTTGTTGCATTATTGACATTGATGATGGTAAGATTAAAGATGTCTGGATTCCTTCCAGTGTTTCGGACTGTTATGAGATAGCTCGCGTTTGTGCTATTGAATATGGTCTGGTTTTCCGGGGTCGCAATGACCAGAACCCCCGCAGGGGTAACGTTGAAGAAGTAAATTGATGTGTCGCGCAATGTGCTTCCGTCGTAAAGCCGGACTTCCAATGTATAGAGCCCTTCAGCAAACTCATCTGAAGTGGTGGTCCCTACCTGTACATCCTGCAGCGTTGTCTGGCCCGTTATATTAATGGTTCTATTGATATTGACAAAGAGGGCATTTGTGGCATTGGTAATGTATGCTGCCAAGGTAAGGTTGAACTTGTCCTGTGCACCGTTGTTGGAGACATCTGCAGTAAGATTCAATGGCTTATTCTGTGTCGTTGTATTAATCTTTATGCTTGCGTTACGGACAGCCGCATCGGCCACAAAGACAGCAGAAAATGCAGCAGCTTGCTGGGCAATTTCTTCTGGGTCGTCGCTATCACTTGTCCCCTCGGCCTGAATCGCGCTTCGTCCTGCGAGCAAAGTGCCAACGCTGATCGCATAGCTTTGCGCAATGTCTGTCTGGGTGATGGTCTCCTGATTGAGGATCATGCTGTTTGGCAGCACTTCTGTGCTATTTGCCTTGACCTGCCCCACATCAAAGAAAGTGAAGTTGGCAGGAGTATAAATGCCCGTGTTCCTATTCCCGCTCTGGTCACGCTGGACAACAAAGAACGGCTGGCCGTAGGCAGCGCTCCTGCTTATATTGAGGCGTGCTTCCTTGTTGACCAGTTCAATCTTTTTGCCCGTGCTGAGCCGGTACGACTCTGCCCTGTCCCTTGTCTCCTGATTGTTGCCTATTTGAAGGTCATAGTCCTTATAGCCCCTTAGCGTTACATCGGTGATGTTCCCGGTTCCTATATTCTCGACAAAATATTTATACACCACAATGGCCGTGCTGTTATCCATTTTCATCTCTTTGATGAGGCGCGCATTGCCATCTTCATAGACAAACCGAAGAACGACTTCATTACTGGCATTCCTGACAATGGATGGCGTTCCGCCATTGAGTGAGCTGAGGTTCCGGGCCGAGCTATTATAGAAAACTGCTGCGCGCTCTAAGAAAAGCAAATCCCGGCCAAGGAAGAAGCTGAAGTATTCGAATGTATCGCCGGTGAATGCAGTAAGGTTCTTGTTCCCAAAGTTATTGCCCGACTGGTCAAACCGGGTGGCATTGACCGTCAGCGCTGCTTTCGCCACCCCTACACGTATTCTGCAGTTGTTAATCGTGTAATTAGTAGCTGTCTCCTGTAGTGTCAGGCCAGTGCATGCCTGGCAATCCGGGTCATTGGGGCATTGTGTACGGTCGGCGCAAATGTCATCTGCCAGATTGTTGCAGGTAACGTTAAAGGTAGTGCCTGTTGCACCGGGGTCAGAGCCGGACGAATTCAATGCCCCCTTGTCAAATGCCTGTATATAGACGTTGTAGCCGCCAACTCT
>JACQSS010000022.1 GCA_016211195.1 Candidatus Woesearchaeota archaeon | reverse complement strand
GTGATGCGGGCTTCATCCAAAAATAGGTTGGCATCATTTTTGTGAGGCTAAAGAATGGGTAACATGGACAAGCGGAAGGGGTCGCTCCATACGGGAAGGTGCCACTCCATGTGGTTTATAGGATGAGCTGAACCGATGCCAACCCAGAGCGAAGCGGATTTTTTGGATGAAGCCTTGTGATGCGACACCAAAAGTAGTAGCATCTATTTTGTGAGGCTTTTGCATGACCAATGAATTCAGCGGGAGGGGAGGCGCCATCCGGGAAGGAACCGCTCTGCACAGGACACAGCATAAGCCGAGCCGATGCTGCTTTGGGGTGTCGCTTGTGATGCGACACCTTTAATAATCTCCTTTACTTCAAAGGAGAAAAAGATGGTGCATGGCCTATCAGTGGAGCAGAAGAAGAGGTACTTGTTTTTCTCTATCTTTGCTGGCGTGCTTGTCATTGCTTATTTCCTGCTGCAGTCCCTGCTCACGTCTGTGCTTGCAGGCGTTCTGTTAAGTTATATTTTGTTTCCTGCATATCAGATGCTGCAAAAATTTCTCAAACGTGATGCGCTGGCAGCAGTTGTCCTGCTCGTGAGCGCATTCCTGCTTATCCTCGTGCCTGCGCTTTTTCTGGTTGAACGGCTCGGAAGCGAGGCTGTCCAGTTCTATGCTTATTCCAAAAACCTGCTCGAGCAGGGAATCCCCTGCCTGAATGGTGATTCATTCGGTTGCCGTGTCGCAAAAACCATTAATGCTTTCCTTAATGAACCATCTATCGCCTATTACAGTGAAATTCTCGTGAAGCAGACCTCGTCAGTCATTGTGGAGGCCATTTCAGGCATTGCACTCAAGTCGTTGCAGTACTTGTTTAATCTGTTGACCGTCTTCTTTGTGGCATACTACTGTTTCCTTGACGGTCAACAATGGGCTTCATACATTGAAAATTTTTTGCCATTCAAGGACGAGACAAAGAGGGCGATGGCTTCGCAACTGCGTGCAATCACTTCATCGATTGTTTTCAGCTTCCTTCTTGTTGCGCTACTGGAAGGGATACTTGGTTTCATTGCATTTTTCCTCGTCGGCATCCACTCACCCCTGTTGTGGGGAATTATCATTGCATTTACTGCCATGGTCCCGTTTATTAGCTCAACCCCCATCTGGGTTCCTGCATTCCTGTATCAGCTCTACATGGGAAGGTTCATCGCAGCAGCCATCCTCCTTTTTTTCGGCTTCCTGCTGTTTTATGTCGATAATTTTGTGCGGTCCATGTTTGTCGGCGTTAAAACAAACATTCATCCTCTCCTCATTTTTCTGGGGTTATTGGGTGGCTTGGAACTCCTCGGTGTTGTAGGCATCATCCTGGGGCCATTTATCCTTTCATTCTCACTTCTGCTTCTGAAAGTGTATCTTGCGGAGAAGTGAACTCCCCTCAGTGAGCTGCGGGGTATCAAAAAGGGAATAAACGCCGCTGCCCGGACTTTCTCACTGGCGTTCGTCAGAGCGCCAATATTTGAACCGGGATACCCTTGCGGGAACTGGTTGTCATGATCTGCGTATTCAAGACCAGCGCATTACCAGATTGTGCCACAGCGGCAAGAATCTGCAGGAACCAGCCCTCATTAATAAAATTATCCACGTAATGAGATTCTTACTGGATCGTATTTCTCAAGCAAGGTGAACAAGGAGTCATATTTATCTCCACGGAAAATATGGGCAAGGCCGCCGACATGGACGAGGGTCTCAGGCTTCCGGTACAGCTGGCTAATCCGCTTTGCCATGTGCCTGTTTCGTGATTCATCTTCCTTGGTTACAAGCTGGAACTCTTCGGCCTGCTTTCCATCGTCCATAAAATGCCTGAATGCGCCATAAAGAACATCCACAGTATTTGATTCAGGGATAAGATCACTGCAAAGCTCTGTCAGTATTTTTTCCTGCGTCTTCTCCGGCGCACGGAAAATGGGGAGGAGGTCAGTCCAGAGAATCGTCTTCCGCTCCTCTTCCCGTAAGTCAACACCGCTAAGAGGGATATTTTTCTCTGTGCAATATGCAAGCGTGGTATCGAGTTCATAATAGGCAAGCCGATACCTCTCCATAAACATCTGACCGCATGCAAGTTTTTGCGTGGCATTGCTGAGTTTCTCTATTATTTTGGGGTATCCATCGACACACTCCACCTCTGCTTCAACAGTCATCAGCGTCGGTCTGAGCCGTTCCAGCAGCCGTACAAGTGTTTTGGGTCCATGCAAATCTCCATGAACAGTCCCGATAAGGTATAGTGTCATGGCGCAGGCAGCCTCTGGCTTCTATATAATGCTTACCAAATGTTTTTATACCCAGAATTGCTCTGTCTTCCTATGCAAAAAGGGCAGGTGAGTTTCTTTTTCATCTTAGGTATACTCCTCTTGCTCAGCATCAGCCTGCTTTATTTCTTGGGGGGGATAAAATACACAGAACTACGCACAAAGGGGCATGCAGTCACGACAGAGACAGCACCCGGGTTCCTCGCTGTCCACAAACTCATCGAAACCTGCGTTGACCAGACTGCGAAGCTTGCAGTCTTTTATCTTGGTTTTATCGGTGGAGATGTCTCTCCAGACCCTTGGATATTACAGTCGCCTTCCGCATATTTCTCCTATGACCAATATTATAGGATACCCTACTATGTGTACGAAGGACGGGCGCTGATGCTCTCTGATGAGGAAATAAAGCGCGATATTCTTGCGCGCTACATGAATACTAAACTGCCCAAGTGCACGAATGGTTTTGTGACGCTCCCCATGTTCCGGGTTGTTGAAGAACTGCCATCTACGGATGTGACGCTCACTGATGAGGAGGTTCTCTTCTCTGTTACATATCCAGTGCAGGCATTCAAGGGTGACACCAAGGAGAATATAGGACCACAATACGTTGCCCATGTCCGTGTCCGGTTGCTTGACATATTGTCCATCGCTCGTGCAATCACCCTATTTGCCGCAGAGGATGACCGCCTGATCAGATGGGATTTCATGACAGATGTCACGACGCGGCATTATAACATTACGGCATACACTGAACGCGATAAGACACTTATTTATCGTATCATTGACCTGAATAACACGATAGACAATGAGCCATACAAATATCAGTTCGGGGTGAGGGTCTCGTGAAAACGTTCATCGCCCTGTCCCTGATTGTCCTCATTTTCGCTATTGGCTATGTCGATGCCTATGAATGCAAGATGACGTGCACAGTCTGCCTGAATCAGAAAACAGCCTGCCCTGACACGCCAAATCGTCAGATGGATGGCCATCAGAAGAAGATGCATGAATGTGGCCAAGATTGTTGCCTCCACACTTATATTGGGGATTTGCAGACAAGGCATGCAGCCCGCCAGCCAGGCAAGGATCATCGGGAAACCCCAGAATATGACTCAAAGCAGAATGTCAACGGCAAGAAACCCGAGTGCAAGGGAGAAGATGACTGCTGCCATAATGTCTATGACCAGATTGATGCGCAGATGAAACAGCTGGAAAGCGATCCTTCCTGCGATACGAAGGAAGGCAAGCCACGGTGTGACGCGCAGTGCCAGCAGATTAATCAGCAATGCGATCAAATGGAGCAGCAGTGCCAACAGAAAGGACAACAGGCAAAACAACAGTATCAGCAGCAGAAAAAAGGCGATGAGACTCATGATCAGGAACTCAACGAATGCTTTGACCGATTCCAGAAGACAGTGGAGGTGGAGAAGGACAAGCAGTATGACTTGACGACACCCCAAGTGAATGATATTCTTGACAAGAAGAACAAAATAGCGTATGTGACAGATGAACGCACCAGCGGAGAGCATGAATGCGAACATATGCTGCTGGACGATGGAAACAAGTACAAGAAAGAGAATATAGAGTCTTTTGATGAGGGCAAGAAAAAGATTCTGGACGAAACAGGAGATGATGTGCTTAGAAAATCGCCACAGGACGAGTTCATGACTCCTGAGTGCATTGCAAAGGCCATGCACGAAAAGGAAAAGCCAAGATTAAGTGAGAAAGTGTTCAATGCCCAGTGCCGGGCAGATGAAGAAAAGCAGTGCCCTATTGCAGCAGATGTCGTCCTTAAACGGCAGGCAGATCTGAACAATGAGCGGCATAAGAAGAACATCGAGAGCGCAAAGCAAAAGACGCAGGAGAAGAAGCAGAACGAGACGAACGGTACCATTGATGCTGACCTCGCATATCTGTATTATCTCGATAAGGAAGTGAGCAAGAACTTCGAGATTGCGGATAAGAATCCCCATCGTGTTTCACGTATCCGGAAAAACAAAGAGGCAAAGAAACCAGGTGTTGACCGGCCGCCAAAGGATAGCAAAGTTCTCGGGATATTCAATAAGGCACTGGAGAAAGTAAAGGAACCGAAAAAGGAGGAGTCACTTATCTTTTCCTCCATGTGCCCGGAGAAGACAGTTGCATTGCCCGGATCGCATGTGCTGTATGGGTGGGGCTGCACTGAGCAGGTGCATATCAACCCACTACAGCAGCAGGAAGCAAAGGAGCATGTTGATGCTGCGCAGAAACAGGTCTTTTTCGCGGATCACTGGCAGACCATACTCGGCGGACTCAATGTCGTGACTGACCAGCCAGCTAAGATCCCTCTCCTGTACACAGGTGCGTCCCAGCCATACCGCGATTTGATTGCGTCGCTGGATGCGGTGTGGTTCGGTGAATCCATCCATATCATTCGCGGGAGCAATATGTTCACACTTGACGGGTGGCTCAACAATGGCGTGGTTGACCATGATACATATTATACACTCAGCATCGGTGGCAAGACAACATTATCAGTCGGATCGCCTCAAGGCCAATTCTTTGAGGATGGTTATAATCGGTTCTTCTGGGCAGGACCAGGGACAACGCTGTACACAGGAGACTTCATTGATAAGTATTCGACCAATACGAACATATGGTATCTGCAGGGTCAGGTCATTGTGCAGCAACCGGATGAGCGGAAAAAGCCAACCCCCTTGACCGGTGCATTCCTTGCCGTCCCCGCATTCAAAACACTGGCATTCACGTTTGATCATCGTCGGTTTTCTGATCCAGATGGGGCTGATATTACTATGACGTCTCCGTCGTGGGTGACATTGCTGCCTCATGGTGTTTTCGATCTTGGTTTTGTGTCTGACCTTGCAGGCATTTTTCCGCTTGTGGTGCGCAATCGCGCATTGGGCGATGCGGACATCGTGTACAATCCGGGCGTTCAACTGCTCAAAGCATATACAGTGCGCGATGAAAAGGATTACCTCTATTCCATCCGGTCATATGGAGAATCTACCAAGGTTCATACGGGCAAGAATTTCATTATTGAAGACAGCGCAAGCAAGCCGATTATAGACCTGACGGCGCGTGAGAACAGATTAGTCTACGAGCTACGGAAGAGCTCCTGAACAAGAAATCCAATCCCCGCCACCAGGCCGACACTGCCCAAAGTGATCATCTGACCCATTGCTTCGGGGCTTCCTGTCCGTGACAAAAGGACAGCACTGACTGCAATGAGTAGCAGGGCCCCTCCAACAGTCTGTTTGTGCATGGTGCATGGAATCAGGCACGCCTATAAAAATTTTCCCCTATCTTTTTAAAGGGTTATCATTTTTTGCTCGTTATGCTAAGTCTGTGTATGATCATAAAGAATGAGGAACAGTTTATCGAACAGTGCCTTCTTTCTGTCAAAGGGCTTGTTGATGAAATTATTATTGTCGATACTGGCAGCTCAGATAGGACAATTGAGCTTGCGAAGAAGCATAACGCGCAGGTGTTTTCCGTACCGTGGGAGAATGATTTTTCCAAGGCACGCAATGCAGCCCTGTCTCATGCACAAGGTACGTGGATTCTGGTGCTTGACGCAGATGAAGCGCTTGACCCCGTGATGCATGATAACGTGAGGGAATGCATAAAGGATCCCTTGACATGGGCATTTCGCATTCCCATCTTCAACTACTCAGATGATGCAACCCAGCCCGGCTGGTCAAGTGTCACAGGTCCATTAGCACTGGAGTTCTCCGGCTTTGTGCTCACCCGCGTTGCCCGTTTGTTCCGAAGGCGACCGGAAATCACCTATCAGTTCTCTGTTCATGAAGGGGTTGAATTCTCCATAGAAGAACATCATGGTATCATGCGCAATGCACCCTTTGTCATCCACCACTATGGGGCTCGGCGGGGCAATGCTTCAGTCAAACAGGAAACCTATTTTTCTCTCGTGCAGCAGGATTGCAAGCAGTATCCGCAGCATCCCAAGCCCTTCTATGAGCTAGGTGTCGGGTATCTGGACATTGGTGATTTTGACAAGGCCAAGGCTGCATTTGAACAAGCTATTAAGAATAATGACCATTACCTCATGCCGTATCATTATCTCGCTGAGATTGCTGTACACCAAGGAGATTTTCAGCAGGCAAAAGCGTTCTTCGAAAAAAGCCTTAGCCTACGCGAGAGTGAAGAAACTCATTTCCGTCTTGGACAGGTGCTCCTGAAGCTGCAGGATATCTCTGGTGCACTGGTACACTGGGGCAAAGCTCTTGAAAAGAACCCACGTAGTATACGATATTTTGATGCACTGATCCAACTCCATCTTGTCAGAAAGGAGTTCCTGCAGGCGCTTGCACTGCTCCATGATGCATGTACCAATACGCAGCACCTGCACTTTATGGCAGAGAAAGACCGTGTGGAGCAGGACCTCATTGCGCAAGCAAAGAAGACGCTTGCAAATGGACCGGAAAAAGTCGCTTTGGCAACACTGGCGACCATTGCACTCTACAGACGGGAAAAGAACAAAGTCATTGCCCTCTGCGATGAGGCAAAAAAACATTTCACTGGTGCTGGTGGCCGTATTTTTGATGCACTCCGGGAAAAGGCCTAAAACGGCTGTCCTTCTGCCATCTTGCAGCAGCAGCTAAAGCAGCAATTGTCACCGTGCTGCTCATTCGTTCTGCACGGGCATGAATCACAGCAGGATTCAAGTTTTGCTTCCTCTGTTGGAGCCGTCCCCACGTCCTCCTTCCGGAACAAATTCTTTATCCACTCAAGCATGGGCACTCTCCGGAGGCAGCAGCACAGGGATACCATCAGTGATAGGATATGTCACGGCACACTGTGCACAATACAACGCCGTCTTATCCTTTGTGTATCTGATGTCCCCTTTGCAAACAGGACAGGCAAGAATCTCGTATAAATCTTGTGGCAATGGGTCTGTCATGGGCTGTGCAGATGGTGGTGTTTATTTAAATTTTTGCCCACAATATGCTTCATCCAAAAATAGGTTGGCATCATTTTTGTGAGGCTAAAGAATGGGTAACATGGACAAGCGGAAGGGGTCGCTCCATACGGGAAGGTGCCACTCAGTGTGGTTTATAGGATGAGC
>JACQSS010000025.1 GCA_016211195.1 Candidatus Woesearchaeota archaeon | reverse complement strand
CTGCTGCAGACCGCGATGCGCATCAGCAGGCCACTTATCACCATAAAGAAAGAAAACTCAGGGAGGCGCAGGATGTACTGCGTGCACAGAAGAAGAAGCTTCTGGTGTCAGCTCCTCTGCAACAGATCCTTACAGTCAGGAAAGGCCTCATCAAGAAATCCTATGCAGTTGATATGAAAAATGTCTGTGCTATCACCGTCACTGATTTTGGCATAGGCCTCAGGCCGGACCTGCTTCTTGAAGAAAAAGCATATCACATGAAGGTTGAGCAGAAACCTGCAACGTCCCTCTGGCAGCGCTGCATGGATGACTTCATTGCGTATTGTAGCGGATTCATGAATCCAGACAAGCCGCATGAGCAGCGGAAGATTGAATTGGCACAGCGCATCATGGCAGATGACTCCAGAGTACGTATCGGAGATTACCTTGATGTTCTCTATAAGGCACCCCGTGCGACCATCAAGCAACTGATAACGGCACTGGATGCACCGATGGGAGACTTTCCTGCCAAAGTGAGACAACAGGTGCAGGATGCAGTGCTCACTGACCTTGAAACAACCCTGCAGTCAAGGCCTAAGGACAAGCGCAATGCGACGCTGGAACGCGTGGTCAGGAGATTCAAGCCTACCCATTACGATGAAAAATTTACACCTCACAAGACGTATGTCGTGCACCGCTGTCGTGAGCCATCAATATTGAAGGCAGCTGCAAAAGCAACTGGCTCGTCCTGCATCCGTGATCAGGATTTGAACGCATTCGCAGACATGATTGCAGACGTGGGCACTCTCTTCTTTGTCGGGCTGGAGGAGCGCAAGGTCATGGGCTATATGCGCCTCTTTGTGTTCAAAGACAAAGAGAAAAACATTGTTCTTGGCGTTGATACATTTGAGCCACCGGCAAAGGATTTTGAAACGCACATTGACATTGTCAATGCATTTGGGCTTGCCGCAGTCACCTTTTGCCTTGATATCGGCGCAAAATATGTTGTTGCGAACGATGGACGCATCAAATACGGGCCACGGGCTGCATTCAGCAATACGGAGAAATCAGTGCACCTGACAAAACTGGGGAGAACGCCCCCAAGAAATCAATACACATTCGTGGTCGATGAACATGGCGCTTATCAAGGGACGCCGTATGTCCTGATAGAGAATTGGAGGGTCTAATGAAAGAATTACTCGAGACTATTGCACGGTATGCAGACATCCCAGCAGGATCGCGACACGAAGCGCCGCTGACCAAAGAGTTGGTGAAACAATTGCGCGGTGTCGTTGATGATATGCAGGTTGATACGGTCGGAAATCTCTACACTGTCAAAAAGGGCAAGAGGGAAGGATACATCTTACTGGCAGCGCATCAGGACAAGATCGTTGAATCGAATTATCTCTGCACAATACAAGGAAACGATGCGCGGGGCTATTGCCTTGACTTGTATGGAATTCCGGCTGCGCGCAGCCTCCAGCTGGTGAACCAGAAACGGACATTTATGATAGGAACTGAACATGTACAGGGAGAACTGCTGCTGGGCAGACCACACCAGACACATGCTCAATCATTGCTGCAGGATTGCATGCAGCTCCGGGTAGCATACCATGCAGAACTGGAAAAGGCACAAGAGACTGGGTCCACATCCTCATATGACCTACTGGGAAAAGAAATCTATGGCCTTGAATCAGATGAGAGCATGGAATCAAATGAGACACCGAAGACACCATCCACCTATGACTTGCTGGAAAGCAAAACTCATGAGCTGGATCTGTTCATGGCAGAGAACCTACGGTTTGCCTGTGCACAGGAGCTTGAAAAAGGAGCCATTATCATCGACTGGCCGTTGTTCTCGGTCAATGCGCGGGGCGTTGTGCGCGGCAAGCTGGATGATGCACTGGGCGTCGGTATTCTCCAATATCTTGCAAAGGACGCATCACCAGATGAAATGCCCACCATAGTAAGTCTTTATACTGTCCAGGAAGAGATTGGCATGAAGGGTGCAATGCATGCGGTCGGTGCACTTAATGGAGTAAAAGATCAGATAGGACGCATTATCGTCGTTGATACAACACGATTCGGCGCCATCGGCAATGGACCTGTGCTCTATACATCATGCGGCGGTCTTGAGTTTGATGCACGGTTCATCAATGATTTCCAGATAGTCATCGCGAAAACAAATAGTCCCTGCACAACCCTGACACCATTTTCCATCAATGACGCCACAGTCCTTGCTGCCGGGCTTGACACCATTGCAACGACTGCACTTGAAGTGCCCATTACCAACATGCATGGTGCGCTGGAAACAACCACGGTCAATGACATTGTCCAGACATACCAGCTTCTGAAGGCATATCTGATTCTGGGGGATATCACCCCATTGGACAACGTCAGGCATGCATTCCGGGAAAAGGACTTACTTGACAGTAGTTAAAAAAAAAGGAAGATTTAAAAAAAACCAGCTTTTCCGCTCATTGATAACACGGAGGTACCACTATGACAAACGAAACAAGATATATTGTCGCAATCAGACCGGGCAGCGCTGCTGAAAAGGCATTGCGTTTTGTGTTGCCTGCAGACAAGCTGGGACAGACCCTGCTGGATGTCATCCAATATGGTCTTGGTCTCAACCACCCGCGGGCTGGTCAAAGGATAGCAGAGACCATCAAAAACGAGATGGCAAAGCAATACGGAGTCACCGTCAATGACGCCGCAGCAAAGCCTGAGGCTCCTGTCAAGGATTACTTCACCGAGCGGACCATTGAAGGCCAGACCTACCAAGGTGCTGATATTACGGTTGCATCAAAGCAGACCGGTGGTCTTGAAAAGTGCCTATGAGTACCTTTTTCGGGAGACTCCCGTCTCCTTTTTTTATTGTAGATGAACACATTTACGATATCAGGACGCCAGCGCGCGACGTCAACGGGGACCATGTCCGGATAGGCACGTGCACGTTTCCGCTCGTCGCAGCAGGCACGCTCAGCAACTGGGAATTGTTTGAGGAGCAGATTTCACGCGATGCCACTTTCGCTTTCAAGAAAAAATATGTTGCAGATGCGATTGCGCAGGAAATCAGGTCACGATCAGAAATAAAGAATCTGGCAGATTTGACAAAGGCATGCACGTTCATTATCCACGATGTCATGCCCCTGATGATTGATACTGCCTATGAGCTGGGACAGCTCGTCGGTGTCGAGCTCAATGGGCCAAAAACTGGGAAGGACGTCATTGATGACATCATGAAAAAAGAATTGGCAGCACTGGAGACCAAGGATACCAAGATGAGTATGGATGACGTAAAAAAGAGTATCCTTGCACAGCTTCCTGCCCCAAAACCGTTGTGGGGCGGGAAGGAACTGGGAAGCTCTCTGCTCGGCACACTGCTCGGAGAGACACCTGTGTACGTTGCCCATGATGATGTGTACGCGCTCTCCAAAGAAAAGACAGGTGGTTTTGTGGTATGCCTCGGGAAAAAGAAGTATGGCATTGCCAGAAAATGCTTTGTCCAAGAGCTTGAGGCAACGTACCAGAAAGCGCTTGAAACCCAACACAAATGGCAGGCCATTGATGAGGTTGCGCAGCAGCATATTGATACTGCAAACAAAAAACAAAGTGCCATGGAGTGCTTCGCTGGCCGAAAACAGTTCAACTATGGGAACCTCGGTTATCTCCGCGAAGAGGAATCATTTTACGTCTACTGGGAAGTGCCCAAGTTTTGTATGCAGAATCCTGTTCATCCAAAAGAGTACATTCCGTTTCCGCCGACCAAAGTGAGCGTGCGGGTCAATGTATCTGATGGGGCCATTTATGGCGAAGGCGCATACATCGTGGATGCAATGGTCCATCCATTTCTCCAGAGATGGGATGGTCAGTATGAGCATGTCTGCATCCTGAGCCGCTATGCAGTCAACGGTACAGCGGATGGGATTGTCCGCGGCATTTCAACAGCGATCAACGCATTTACCAATGGTCTGACCAGAGAGAGTCTTGAAGCACACGGCCGTACGGATGAAGAATCCGCATATTACGGTCACTCGCTCCGGATGATTTTCGAGAAAAATGGCCGGTTAAGCAGACAAGAGGCTGTTGCACAAGGATATCTTATCACCAATGAATGGGTACTGGAGGGAAAGAAATGACACAAGAAGATGACGAGATTTTGGCATTGCTCACGCAGGAGGCGCACAAACCTGTACAGACCATTACAAGCCATGTTCCTCATGCACTCCCGATCACCAATGCAGCGCTGAAAAAGGCATTCACCATCTGCGACGTGGTCAAGGACGTTGCAGGCGATTCACACGAATGGTTTTCCTTTTTATTGGCATCCAAGTGCGACTCCACCTACACAGTGCGCGACCTACTCATTGTGGATGGCACCAAGGCAGAGATGGGCCACGTTGCTGTTGAGGGCGAGCACGTAGCAAAGGCCGCAGCAGAAGTCAGAAAAATGAATGAGAAGAACGGCACTGACCTGTATGTCATTGGCTGGCTCCACAGCCATGGGGGAGGCACACCCTTTCATTCAACAGAAGATGCAGGCAACTTTGTCAAGGTCCTGAATTCCGTGTCTCTGAACACAGAGCACCCGGTGTATGAAGAACTGAAACTCATTGAGTCGGAAGTGCACAGGGAACTTGCTGGAGGCCATGTCATCATTTCAGGGCAGGAAGCTGACGATGCACGCATTACGTTTGCATTGCCGGAAACACCGCAGCTCGCTGCACTGCTGACTAAATATGGCATGCATAAGGTGCCTCCACCTGAAGCATTTGTCGCAGAGATGCTCGACATCATGCCCATGCGCACTGAGGAAGCAATCATGGTCGGCTTTGGCTACAGCATTGTGGTTAATGATAAGAAGGATACACCATATGCAGAAATAGGGACAGTACGCACAAAAACAATCACAGGCAAAAAAGATACAACGACCAGACGAACAAAGCTGAAGCTGGTGCCCGGAGACCTGAAAATTGACCGTGATGAACTAAAGGCAATGGTCAAGGCGCGCATAGAATTTCCCAAGAGATGGTGGAAAGGATACCACGGAAGAACACATGATGATGAGGACTTTGGCGACATCATGGGGTGGCGGGACTACGGTCAGTATGGTCGCACCTCTGGCAAAAACACCTGGTCGAGCTTCGGCCGGGGGTCTGTGGTTCCCTACAGCAAGGCACCATCATTCGTCCTCAAGAAGCCATGCACGCAATTGGATCTCGATGAGCTAGTGATGGTCTTTGCCCACCATGCAACGATGTACATCCAGCTGTATGCATATGAAACCATCAAGTATACAGAATATATGGGAGAGGTCATGCGAAGCATCTTTCGCCGGGATTATGGTTTGACAGAAGCTATTGGACGCGCAGGACCCTTGAAACCGGACGGCCCTCTTGCCAAAGTGCAGGAGCCACTCTTCGGACTCCACAATATCATCAAGAATATAGCCGATGAAGCGCCTGCAGACCCTGAGGACATTGAGCGAAAATTCATGCGGGACTTTATCGCCGACGAAAACAAGGCATTGGAGACATATGTCCCACTGCTCATCGGGAGGTATATCGGACAAAAATGATCAAGGGACTCATGGATTGGCTGCTGGGAAAAAATACAGCAGCAACAGAAGTTGTTGACGAAAATGATCCTGCAGGGACAACAGAAGTCGTGGATGCGCAAGTGAATGAGCTCGTGCGCTACGACCGGCAGCTGAAGATATGGGGCACTGAAGGCCAACAGAAGCTGGAGAAAGGCATTGTCAGCATCGTTGGTGCCGGATCATGTGCACAGTTCACTGCATTGCCGCTGGTTGCCTTGGGGATAGGACAGGTGCGCATGCTCGGTTGTCAGGAAACAACGGGTTTTCTTGACATCCCTCATAAGGGAGAGGCAGTCTTTGCCTGCCAGAAAACATTGCATGCCATCAACCCCAATGTGACGGTTGCTGCATTGCCCGTTGATCTGGAAAGCAGGCTCGCGCTCAATGCATTACGGGATTCGCAGATAATCATCGAGACAACAAATAATCCGAAATCAAAGCTCCTTGTCATGGAGTATGCCAAAGACAAAAAAATCCCGGTCATGACCACAGGCGTCGGCGGCGGGTATACAAAACTGTCCTTGTGGCAACCGGACAAGGACATTGAGGCAAAACATCTCATGCCGCAGTTTCATGGAGAAGTCCAAAATCCATTGCTCTCCCTGCTCTGGGGAGGCATTATTGCAGAAGAAGTGAAGAAAATGCTCCTTGGAGATGCAGCTATCCTGACAAAGGATTTGTATTATAAGCTCGGACATTCAGAAAGGTTCTCATTCCTCAGGCACGATGAAGCACACATCCCGTATGAGGGATACGATTATTCGTCCAAAGCCGCGCTGGTTATTGGCGCTGGCGCGCTGGGGAACATTATGGCCATTGCACTGTCTATGCTTGGTTTTGGGAAGGTTGATTATTTGGATTATGACACTGTCGAAAGCCATAACCTCAATCGGCAGGTCCTTTTCTACGATGCTGTCGGACAGCCGAAGGCAGACGTGCTTGCGCGCAAGCACGTGGCCATGAACCCCCGCACATCGACGCGGGCATTCGTGGCAAAGCTTGAGAAGGTGCATGGCAAATATAGCATTGATTCCATGACAGGCACACACTACGACGTCGGCTTTGACCTTGTGGATAATCTTTATGCACGGGCATTATTTTCAGCGTATGCCATGACGCACGGTATGAATCTGATTTCTGCTGCATCATCACCGACTGCAGCGCAGGTTGCTGTCTCTGCACCGGGCAGGACAGCTTGCCTCAATCATATCTTCAATGATTATTACGAGCGCGGCCGGGCTGAGGAAATCATCAGGCGGCAGAGCTGCATTGCGCAGCCAGACCCGTCCGTAATTATCACCAATCAGGTGGCTGCAGCGCTCGCTGCATTGGAGGTCATTCCCTTGTTTGACCCGCGCGATGGACATCCATTTAACGGCTCATTGAAATATGGCACTGCACTGGAATCTCGTCTGGGCGAAAATCCAATCAGAGACATATGCGACTGCCATGCACGGAAAGATGCTGTGCCGGATATGGAGATTAAGTAACATGGACGACTTGCTTACATTACTGGAGAAGGAAGACGAGGAATTGGTCGAAGAAGTGGTCATTCCCGCTCACTTTGACCTTGTGCAGCACATTGCTTCGATTCTTGGACAGACCAAGCCTATGAAGACGGCAGGCAATGATTATACCATGAATATTGTCCTTGCCCAGTTGCATGACAAGATAGGTCCAAACAATTTTGCAGAGATCATCAAGAAAGAGAACCCGCTGCCTGTTGTCTGTTTCCGCGAAATAGCACTGGCACGAGACTGGAAGAAATCAAAGAGTGATTTCCCTGAAAGTATTAAGGCATATGCTGCACTCTTTGCAGAGCATGTTGCACAAGCCGAGCCAGCCGAAGATG
>JACQSS010000021.1 GCA_016211195.1 Candidatus Woesearchaeota archaeon | reverse complement strand
TCCTATAAACCACATTGAGTGGCACCTTCCCGTATGGAGCGACCCCTTCCGCTTGTCCATGTTACCCATTCTTTAGCCTCACAAAAATGATGCCAACTATTTTTGGATGAAGCCCTCTCGGCATAAACCTATTTAAAGACTCCTTTGATTGGGGGGAATAGTAACCATGGCATCCTCTTCGAAACTTACTCCAGAACAATACCACCTTCTCCGCGAGAAAGGGACAGAAGCGCCATTCACCGGTAAGTATTGGAATCACAAGGAGAAAGGTACGTATGTCTGTGCTCATTGCGGAATTGAACTGTTCACCTCAGACACAAAATATGATTCCGGCACAGGGTGGCCAAGTTTTTGGGATGGGGAGAATGTGGAGATGAAACCCGATGGGCAAAGAACTGAAGTGCTTTGTAAGAAATGCAAAGGCCATCTTGGTCATGTGTTTGATGATGGACCGAAACCAACAGGGAAACGCTATTGCATCAATTCAGCGGCATTGACGTTCAAGAGTTGACTATGCTCCTCTCATCATTCTGTTTCCTGCCGGGTATTGGAGAAAAGAAAGAAGTCGCATTATGGGAGCAAGGCATCCTGACGTGGGACCGTTTCCTGCAGGCAGAACGCGTGCGAGGAATAGCCCCTGCAACCAAGCAACACTATGATGAGATTCTCCTGTGTCTCCGTCGTGAGCTCGCCGAGAATAATAGCAATGCCTTTGCTGACTGGGGCAGTGAAAGCTGGCGCCTCTACAACGCATTCAAAGATCACGTTCTCTTTCTGGACATTGAAACAGACCAAGACGAGCCGACAGTCATTGGTATGTATGACAAAGAGAGGACAATGGTAATGGTGCGTGGGATGAATATGGAAAAAGCTCTGTTTGAGCAAACCCTTAAAGAAAAAAAGTTATTGGTCACGTACAATGGACGTTCATTTGATGTCCCGCGGCTTGAGCGTTATTTTAAGACCATTATTTCATTGCCCCATATTGACTTGCGAGGACTTTGTCAGCGCATGGGGCTTCAGGGTGGGCTGAAAGACATCGAGCAGCAACTCGGTATCCCAAGGCCGCCCCACCTTCATGGACACCCAATTGAGTTGTGGAGGTCGTTCTTCGCATCCGGTGACCGGGAATATCTTGACCTGTTGATACAATATAATGAAGAAGATACTGTTAATCTGCATCCTCTCATGGAGATTGTGTACAGCCGATTGGTTCAGAACTGGAGAGACGCCTATGGTCATTAAGGTGGTTATCAAAGGTGATGTGCAAGGCGTTTTCTTTCGTGCATTTGTCAAAGCGCATGCGGTCCGTCTTGGGGTTCGAGGCCATGTGCGCAACCTGCCAACAGGAGACGTCGAAGCGGTGTTCGCTGGAGAGAAGGCAGCTGTTGAGAAGCTCATTGCCCTGTGTAGAACAGGCCCTTCTGGGGCGCACGTGGATGAAGTCATCGCATCAGAAACAACCGAGAAATCAAGCCCTGTGTTTGAAATTAAATAAAAAGAAAGGCCTACGCCTTTCCCAGAATGCGGAATACTTTGGTGCCGCAGGCGCCACACGATCCTTTCATAGCTTTCATACCGTTCTTCATGACGGTTTCTTTTGGATCCTTAATCTGAACGTTTTTCTTGCATTTCATGCATCTTCCTTCAGCCATAGTTATTTCACCTCAGATTGATACTGGTGAAATTTTACGTTTTATTCTATATAAATCTTTGTGTGTCTCATCCGTTTCAGGAAGAAGAAAGCTATCGCTATGAAGAAATAAAAAACGTGATCCTCACTCCCACGCGTAGGACCAGCACAATTTACAGAGTCCAACCAGAAGGAATCCGGCTGTCCACCAGTTAATTCTCCAGAATGTCCACCAGCCCATGTCCTGTCCAAGGTACAGAACACCGATGAGTGTCACCACAAGTCCCCACCAGCGCAGGCATTGTGTGCACTTGCTTGGACCGCAGCTGGGACAGCTCTCTGCTTTCTTTGCCATTCGATACACCTCTTTTTTGTTTTTCTACGTACTGGCACTATATAAATTTGCCGGCGACCTACCCTTCCTGAAAAAGTCCTCTGCAATCCCTTTTTCTTGCAAGAGAAACAGACCGAATGTTCACATACCTGATAGCCATTCTGACCTTTTCAACGCCTATGTCATCTCCACTTTCTTGTACGTTGTCTGGGTAACAGGGAAATGCAGCATGATATAGCGCATCGCTTCCTTTAAGAGTTTTACATCATTGCGGACCTTGACTTCTAGAACATAAACGGGCAGTTTGGAGACGGCATCCACTGATACGAGGAGTGTGGTCGGATTACGGACCATCATCCGCGTGAAATGGACGTTCTTTCTTTTCTTCTTTGTTACCCGGCTCATGAACTTCCGTACTTTTTGATTCTGGATATCCTTGACTGCTCTGGGCATTTCCTGCTCCAGCAGGAAATAGAACTTGTCTTTCTGGACCGGGAAGTAGCGGAATTGCTCCAACTCACCTTTACCCACTTGAGAACTCCTTGTGTACACAATCTGGACACTTTTCACCTCATGCCCTTTGTTCATGACACGCCTTCTCAGCCGAACATGAGGAATTCGCCCTGAATATGGTGACAGTGTCGTGTCAATGTACTGGTCATGGTAATGGGCAGTCTCTCTGAGTGGAAGCTTGAAATGCCGCGCTATGTCTGTAAGCACTTCTAATGGTTTCTGCTCCCTGCTGAGAAGGAAACGGGCTTCCAGGTATGATTCCAGATCAAAACCAATCTTCTTGAGCCGTTTTTTTCTGGAATGGTACAAGCATTCCGTGACTCCGACTTCAAGACCAGCCACAATGAAGACCGCTGTAATGAAACTTGCCATGGCAAGCAGGTAGACTGGTGCATGTGAATAATGAAGGCCGAGATACATAAGGATAATATAAACTGGGTCATGCACCAGTACGTCCTCGAGGAGACTTTTCCCGCTACCCTTAAACGCGCGTTTTACATGGCTCCAAAGCGTCCCTCTGTCCCTTACTGGGGTCGTGGTGTAGACATCCCATGCTTCCTTAAAATGCCCCGGAAAAAAACCGAGCTTCTCGATAACCGGTCCGACAACTGCGAGGGCAGCATTCTCTGCAGCGACAGATAAGGCAAAGAGAGGAAGCAAATACTGCGTGGCTATTGTCCCAAGGACATTGATGACCATTGCTATGGCTTCATCCCTGCCAAAACGCCTGAACACATCCCAGAATGGGTTCGGTGGGACAATGATGGGTTGTGCAGCAATTGTCCTGACCCATTGCGGGTGCACGTGTTTCATATGACTTTATGGGGGAGTGAGCATTTATAAAACAACCGACATTTTATGCTGCATGTTCATCAGGACAAAAGGACAGCTGGCCGTCTTACTCTCCAAGCTCAAAGGATTCCACGCACCGAAGGCAGCACTGGAGCAGTATGACATCCCCTCAGAGATTGCTGCAACGTTGCTTTGGGATATGCTGCTTCGAGGCGATATCGATGGCAAGGCAATCATTGACCTTGGAGCAGGGACCGGCATTCTTGGCTTGGGTGCGGCTGTCCTCGGTGCACGACGTGCCACTCTCGTTGAGATAGACAAAGATGTGATCGCAGTAGCAAAGGAAAACTCTGCATTGCTGGAAGCAGAGCTTGATGCCCCGTTGCCGGTCATGTTTGTTCATTCACCGATTGAATCCTATTCCGACGAGGCAGACGTCGTCATCCAGAATCCTCCGTTTGGGGTGCAAAAGGAACACGCCGATAGACTCTTCCTTGAAAAAGCATTCACGCTGGCACCCGTGGTCTATTCCGTCCATAAGGCTGAGTCAGAGAACTTTCTGGCGTCCTTTGCAGAAGACCATGGCTACCGTCTGACCCATCGTTGGTTCTTCTCATGGCCACTGAAGGCAACCATGCGCTTCCATAGTCAACGGAAACATCTCGTGAAAGTCGGTGCATGGCGGTTTTCGTCAACTATTTAAACACAAAAAACAGGGGCTGCTGTAATGGGCAGGCTGCTTGACTATCTGTTAGGAAAAGGAATGCAGAAGGTGGAAGTCCCAACTAATCCCTCTCTGGAAGAGGCATGGCTGTCGTCGAATTTCACGTTCCGCTGGCTGACCCGCTTGCACGACTGGGGCGTCCTGGAGGAAGATTTCGTCACCGCAAAGAAAAAGAACAAAACCGACGATGAGGTTATCGTCAGCCTGTACAAGCAACTCCTGCTCAGGCACAAGAAGGAGCCACTTCTCCTGCAGTCACTCTACTATGAGATGGCCATGATAGAGGCAGAACGCGGAAGGGATCCACAGGCATATCTTGTCCTGTCGCAGAAAAGTATCATGTCCTATTACATGAAAACACGGAGGGTCCGCGCTGTCGTGATTCAAAACAGCGGCCGCGACGCCTGTCCATCCTGCAAGAAGCTTGATGGCTGGGTCATGACGCTGGCACAGGCAGAGAAGAAAAAGCCGCTGCCAAACAAAAATTGCTCAAAAAAGCACGGGAAAGGCTGTTTCTGTCGATGCACGTACGGCCCCATGACTGAGCTGCGGTAGATTTAAAACACACATCAGGTTCACCGCGCAATGGACCTATTCGACCAAGCTGCTGCTGTCTATGAAGCGTCCTTTCCCATGGAAACATGGTTCGAGCGGGCACTCTTTTTCAGTTGGTATTGCAGCATCCGGGATTGCACGTTCTGTTTCATGAGCGCGCAGCCGAAGAATATCGAGCCAAAGACGATGAGACGATCGACTGAATCCTTGTTGGCTGAAGCGATACTATGTCGCGTCCTCGGTTGGGATTCCGGTTTTCTCTCTGGTGGGATTAATGCATTTACTCCAGCAGACATGAAACAGCTTCTCCCGACGCTCACTGCAGCATATGGCAACAAATTCTGGCTTAATGTGGGACCCTTGCCCCGGAATCTCCTGGAAAGCTATAGGCCATACCTCTCTGGTGTCGTCGGCGCCCTTGAAACCGTCAATCCTCTTCTTCACAAAAAAATCTGCCCGTCAAAGCCAATGGAACCATATCTTCGCATGTTCGACGAAGCACATGCCCTTGGCCTACAGAATGCGATGACCTTCATTGTCGGCGTGGGGGAGACAAAAGAGGATTTGCCACTCCTTTTGGAGATCATTCAGCGCTATCATATCAGCAAAATCCACATCTATTCGCTGATTCCTGAAAAGGGTACTATCTATACAGAGAAAGATATCCCAGAGCCCCTCTATCAGGCATGGTGGATTGCGCAGGTACGCGTGCATTGTCCGACAATCAGCATACAATGCGGTATCTGGAAGGATAGGATAGCGGCGCTGCCTATTCTGCTCAAAGCTGGTGCTAATTCCTTCTCTAAGTTTCCAGCAACCCGGCTTTTTGGCACTGCCCGCGCTCATGATGTAGAACAGCAGGTTGCCTGTGCTGGTCGCAGTTTCCGTGGGACACTCACCAAGTTACCTGTTATCAATTGGGAAGATGAAGTGCAGCGTTTGCCCGTCACTGACGCAATAAAGCAGCGTGTGCATCAAAAGCTTCATCAGTATCTGGGCAGAATGCAGCGGAACGTTACTTGTGGCAGCAATCTGTTACCGGTGAAAACAGGACGTGTTCCTGCTGTTTGAACCATCTGCCCTCATATGCATTCCGCACGAAATTATAGGTCTTGTGGGCAACAATCAATGGGTATTTCTGGTTAGCAGGGACGGAAAAGAGTGTCTTGATGCTCAGGGCGTGCAACTCGCCGAAGTTCTTTGCAAGCTCCTGCCGTTGCCGCCTTAAGTCCTCAGGTTCTGAAACAAGGGCCTTGACCTGCGCGATGAACCCGAGCTGGTGCTTTGCTTCACTATATTTCTGTATCTTTTCGTCAATCCCTTCTTTTGTCACATAATCAATCAGCGGCCGTCCATTCATCTCATAAACCGTTGCATCCGCGAGCCATGTCGTCATCTTTCCGACGCTTTTTTTCTGCAAGTATCGGGGTACAGCGAAAAAAGGCACGCCGACAAAGGCGAATAGTGCCAAATGGATAGGACAGACGAATGGCGCTGAACAGATACCGAACAGGATGGCTGCACTCGGAGGATAAAATCTGCTATTGTCACCAATGCCGCTGAGCAGGACTTTCCATGTGGGTTTGCTTGCCTCCGTGCTCAGGATATGTTCCAGGTCAGCCTTGCGGGACTCATCGCGCAAAAACAATGCGACGTCAGGTTTCCGTTCCTGTCCCACAAAACCGAACGTAAGCGGAGAAATAGTGACTGCGTAGCCAGCCCCGGGAACATCCACAAAGCTGTAATCCGGGTTGAACAAGAGCGGCGGATGCGCCATGCTTTATGGAAGATGTTCTTCTATTTAATTCTTCCTTGGTCACATTGAAAAGTTCCTTCGCTATCGCTTCGTAGCCATCGATTCGCATATACCTGTCGATAGCAATAGCAAAAATTCCTCTTTGAATCCCCTTTTTGCTTGCAGGAGAAAAAAGTTGATGCTCACAGTATTGATGGCCATCGTGACCTTTCCAATGGGACCTTGCTTCACAAACTGAAAATGACTGGCGTCTTCTGCCACCATGTGTATTTGTAGATATCACAGCAGGTACTGTAGACGTGAAGGGCTGTGTCATACGGTGCCTTGTCCTGTGCAGCGTCATAGGCCGCTTTTGTGGCAGTCATCAGGGAAGACCAGGATTGGACCAACTCATCACGCTGTTTGTCTAATGATGGTTCAAGGGTGCAGACACGCCGTGTACGCTTCCAGAAATTGCCCTGTTTCTTTGCAGCGGAAAAATCCCTTATTTTCTGTGACAGGGAAAGACGTGCTGCTTCGCGACAGATAGGTCCCGTATCATATTCAGTTACATGGTCATGGAGCTTGTCCTTCATCTGCCTGAATGCACCTTTCTCACCCAGTCTTTTGAAAATGTATGCGCCAAGCAACGGGTAGACCGGACCCGGAACAAGCACTAAGGGGAGCAGCGATTGCATCAGTCTGCTTTCTTCCAGCCCAAATGCAAGAAATAGGGAGCCCATCCTGCTCGCAAGGTAGATGTCTCCCTTGAGCCCACCAATGCCCTCGGCGACAGTCTTCATTTTACCCTTGGCAAGCTCCTTGTCAAGGATATACTCCAGCTGCGACACGTGCTGCTTATCTTCGACGTAAAGCTCAACCTTGGCGTCTATTTCCTTGAAATACTCACGATAACCAAATGTAAAAGAATCCTCGTGCAGCACATAGCCGACGAGAGGGACCTCTACAAATCTGTAGGTGTGTTGCATGGCTTATCTAGGCACTTTGGCTATTTAAGTTGTTCCCTAAGATTTTCCAGAAATCGCGCAAAATCATCCCTCTGTATTGCGGCACCGCATGCGTATTCATGGCCGCCCCCATATCCTTGGATGCCGATGAGGGCTTTCTTCAGCATGGGCAGCACTTCCTGTCGTGCGGAGCGGAGCGAACAACGCATCTCGCCGCTTTTCTCACGGCAGATGATAACGAGTTTTTCAGGATGGCGGTAGATGGCCTCGGTCGCAAGTTCGCCAGTGAATGATGTCTTGTTTTCAGTATAGGCAAAAACAAGCAAGGGGTCCTTAGTTTTCTTTGCCTGCAGATCCTTCCAGAGTTCAAGATATTCCTTTTCTGTTGCCTTATATCGCTTGAAGAGAAATGCGCCCTCTCCCGTTGTCTGTTCAAGCAACTCTATGGGCTCCCGTATCTTCAGCAACGTCAGAATATTTCGTTTGACATCCTTTATCGGCCCCTTGGTGAGAAACTGCAGGATGCGCGCCAATTTTCCCACGGGCTGATCGAAGAGTGCCACCTCCGGCTTCGTGACATGCTTGTCAAGCAATTGCGGGTACCGGGCGCAAAACTCCTCTTTCCATGCAGGCATATGCCAGTCTGCAATGCTGCCGACCATTGCTATCCACATGATAGCTGGTGCAATCGTGTCATCCTGAAGCGTATTGTAGCACAGCAATGTCGTCGGGATGTTCCGGGCAGGTGTATCCTTGCGGGGATTAAAATAAGATACCCTCTCCCGGTCAAGCGGTTCGTGATGGTCAACCCAGATAATAGGTCTTTTTGCCTTGTCAATAAATCCCTGGTCCACTTCTGCGACATCAAAAACAAAGATTTTGTCCGGATCATATTCCTCGACCTTGCCGAAGAACCGATCATCCAGCAATGGCCGTGATTTGACAATGGTCCAGTGCCCTTCTTTCTTGTATTTGTAGAATTGCAGAAATGAGCACAAGCCGTCGGTGTCATCGTGGAAGAAGAATAACGGATTCTTGCACTCATCCAGTTCTCGTTTCAGTGCTGCATAGTCAGGCATAATCGTGGGTGGTGCAGTGTGTTTTATATAGCTATGCCGGACTTACTGGCATTCGCCGCCCTTGCATCCGCCTGGGCATGAGAAGTCCTGCCGCTTGCAGTAGCCGTCAATGCAATCGTAGCGCACTTTCTCTCTCTCATTGGCACAGGTGCCAAAGCCCGGTCGTCCCGCGCAGTCGCTGGAGAAGACACATTCATTTCCAGTACGGGCGGGATAAGTCTCCTGCGCTTCCTGCTGCTGCTCCTGTGCCGTCTTTTCCCGGCAGCCACCCTTTTCATCAGGGACAAAAGATGGGTTGCAGGCGCATTGTCCTGTATTAAGATTCAGTTGGGCATTTTTACCGCAGGAGAGGCATTTGTTCATCTGCTTATCGTAATGGACTCCTTTTGGACACTTGGAATCGTCAAGGACATAGCGCTCTTCCATCGCTGCCTGTTTTATGACATCAATGGTTTCTGCCGTGGCTTTCGTGTCCTGAAACTTGCACCACGTTCTTAATGCAAGCTTCTCCAGGAACCCTCCCTCAGATTCGCCCGAGCAAATGGCGCTGACCCAGTCAATCTCACAGTCGGACCCGATGAGAATCAAGAGGGCTGCGAACAGAAACAATGGCTTCATGCGTGACATTGCTCTTTTCTACTGTGTTTGGGTATTTATTCCTTTCTGAATAGGATTAGCGAAAAAATTATATGTCGGCAGGGCAACAAAACAATCTGGCAATGCAAATGCCTTCATGGTCCACTTTTTTGGCATCTCTGGCACATGTCTTCTTTTGGGTCTTGTCTCTCTTGTTATTGCGGGAGCCTCGATAGTCATTGCCATGATAGCAGTCTTTGGGAGTTTTGATGGAATGATATTCTCGACTTGTGAGCGGTTCATGTTCAGTGGTGACATCGATCACTGTTTCAAGGGTGCGGCAGTCATGTTCAGTAGGCTGTCATTATGTGGTCTGATTTAGGGGCGTAGTTTTGAGCGGATGATTGGCGGAAGAAAAGTTCTGTTAGAGAATCCCCCAAATGGAAGGCCTGTCTGAGATTGCCGCAAAATGAAATGATCCGTCCATCTGTAACCGGGTGACAGGAGTCATATTTGCCAAGACATGTATCGATTGCCTCTATGGAGTCGCACGGGAGAACAAGAACCGTGCAGCCTGTGAGAGTTTTGGAAAGGACACGCAGAGTCTCTTGTTCTTACGATTAATCAGAAAAATTGCCTTGCATCGCTTGGCTGAATCATTGATGGTAATGCTTGCTATTTGGAGTTCACTGCCTTCGGCGCAACCACTCGTGGACGCGTGTCTCTCCTATCAGACTAAGCCCTGCAGGAATCAGTATCATCGCAGGCACGAAGGGGAGAAAGATGCCCAGCAATCCAAGAAGGAGCAGGAACGCTCCGATAATTTTGAAAACAACGTGTGTTCGTTCCGTGTGCATTATTCAAGCCCCAGACCTGCGTCAATTTCCCGCGCGACTTTTTTGAGCTTTGTGAAAATACGCATCGCATCCAGTTCAATCTCCTCGACAGTCCGTTCCATGCTCTTTGTGCGCAGGACATATGCGCGCCTCTCCGCGACAATGATGCCTGTGTTCATATAATTCTTGACATGGTACAGGACTGCAGCACGTGAAATCTGGCAATGCCGTGCGAGTTGCTCAGAAGAAACCTGCTGCCGCTTTGCCATTGCGTCAATAATGACTTGCAAGACTTTTGCCGCTGTTTCATCCTTGTCCCGGGTCGTCAGAAAGCCAAAGCTGCGGCAGAGCCAGTCAATATCCTCAGTGATATCGTCTTCTGCCGGTGTCTCCAGGTTCTTGAGGATAATCTCCTGTTC
>JACQSS010000023.1 GCA_016211195.1 Candidatus Woesearchaeota archaeon | reverse complement strand
TGCTTGCAAGAGAAGGAAGCCAATGCTCACATAATTGACGGACATCATGAACTTTTCAATGCGACCGAAAGCTGTAGACCATACATGGAACATTTGTTCCAAAAATGGAAAAACAACATTAATATACTGAAAAATCCAATAATCGGTATGACCGGAATTTTCACAAGAAAGGTTGAATTCATTGAGACAACGTGCACCAAATGCGGAAAGCCATATAAAGGAACAAAAGGAGATGAACTGTTCCGGACACGTTTATGCAAGGAATGCTGGTTCAAGCACAAGATAGCACAGCAACAAGCCACTGAACAAGCAGTAAGAGAACAAATCAAGAAACGAAAATAGTATCTGCCGGTTTTACTGTAATCAACCATTATAATCTACTTATTGGTGGTAACATAAGGGAAGGTTTAAATACTGTCCATTTCTCCTTTTTATTATGAGACCTCCATTTGAGCAAGCAAAGAACGTATTGGAGGGAATTTTACATCGGGAATGGGCTGGTAGAGGAGCTGCTCCCGAAGACTATCTTCGGCAATTAAGGAACAAATATCCTGAGGCTTCTGAAGAAGAAGTAAGAGAAATGATGACTTTTTTTGGAAGCACCTATTTTCTGGGAAAAGAAATTCCCGAACTGACTGCGAAAGGCACCCGCCAAATCGTCCTCTCTTTAGGGAATGGTTATATAGGAAAAACAAGAGTCTATGGTGAGACGAGTACTCATTATATCCATACAACCTTATTTGTTTATGAGCCAGCCCTTATAGAAACAATTGACATCTTAAGAGAACTCGATTTTGATGTTCCAGAGCACCATTACGTTGGAATAGAACAGGCTTCTGAAAGATTTACAGTTCGCGATTGTGGTCTCAGTTTTGTCATTACGGTTGATTTGACTGCTGGTGGGAAGTACTTGGTGGAAGATGTGAAAGACAGCCATTTTGAGACTTTAACGAATGGAGCAGAACTGAAACAGCAGCTCATCACAGCTTCCAGAACTCTGCAAGAGATTTATGACAAAAAGAACTCATTATATGAGATGCAAGTGAATGACCATATTACAAGTGAAGGGCCTCAAGAAGCGTTCAGACATCAGTTTTTTACTCAAATGGACCCAGTTACAAACAGGGGGAAATTGGTGTTGGGTGATGTCGACCACATCCTTTTCTACAGAATACCCACTGAAGGCACTTCAAAATAATGCTTCTCCTCAAGCGCCTTTGGTACTCATTGACCATTTCCTAATTCAAATCCCAAAAGCAGCGTTGCATCATCATCAGTGACAATCAGATTGAGTTTCTGCACGAGGAAATCATGCACGAGCTTGCTGGGTGACGAAGACACGACACGGGGATGCTTCACTTCAGGGAATGGCACGGGTGGAAAAACATGGACATCCCCCTTTTTGTGAACAATGGGTGCCACCGGCTCCCGAAAGCGGGAATCGTGCGTCACGACAAGTGTGACTGGTCGTGCAAGGCATGCATGGACGCCGAGATTTGCAGCTTCTTCAAGCTGTGCAATGAGCTGTTTCTCTGCATCAGACAGGATATGCACGTGCCCCAGCCCGGGCACAGCACGCAATTCTGTGATTGTTCTCTCTAGCAAATCGTGCATGGCTGGATGGAGGGAAAGAGCATTTTTATATGTATCTTCCCCTAGAGGAGACCATGACGTTCGCTGACCCCATTTTTGCCCTCGTTGTCCGGATTCCAGTAGGCCGCGTGACGACCTATAAAGCGCTTGCAGCAGCGCTCGGGACACACCCGCGCGCAATCGGGCAGGCGCTGAAACGGAATAAGCATCCACAAGTGATCCCCTGCCACCGCATTGTCCATTCCGACGGGACGCTTGGCGGCTACTTTGGTCAACAGCACGCAATAAAGAAGCAATTGCTTGAACGGGAAGGGATTGTCTTCGACGGCCGGAAAATCCGGGATTTTGTGCCTTATATCCCATAGTAATCCTCAAGGATAATGCGGTCCAGTTCTTCAATGTCTTTTGCCCGATACAGCCGGCCTTTTCCTAGTTCGACAATCCTGCGTGCGAGCTGCAACCCCTGTTCCTCAAGGGAGATGCCGATAAGGGAGATGGTGATCCCTTTGCCTGCAGCGTCGGCGACTGCCTGCAATGTTTCTTCTTCTGGTTCCTTGCCGATAGTTGGCATGGCGTCAGTGACCAAAACCAGGTGTTTTGTGTTATTATCTTTCGGGAAAAGCTGCAATGCCTGCATGATGGCCGTGACAAAGTCTGTTTCCTTCCCCGGTCGCAATGCACATAACGTCTTGAGCAGTGATCCAAAATCTGTTGTTGGGGGGATTTCCTGTTGGACTTTATCCTTGAAAATGAGGAGCCCGACTTTATCTTTTCTACTGATGGCCGTGAATGCCAATGCGATGCCTGCCTTTTTCGACGCCTCTATTTTCTTTCCCTTCATGCTGCCGGATGCATCCATGGCATAGATGACTGTTGTCTTTCCCTTGCTTTCCCGCTTGTGGGCACGGAAGTCATCAAGAAGCAATTCCCGGTGTTGGCGCCGAAGTGCCACCTTGATTGTGCGGCGGACTGCAATATCTCTATATCTCGTCCCTTTGCGCCATTTCATGTTATCAAAGGGCAACCCATAATGTGACTTCTTCTTGTGGACATACTCACCCCAGCTTCCTTTGGGAATGAGGTGGTCGAGTTCTTCCATATAGAGCACAAGCGACGCAAGCTCAAGCGCTTTCTTTGTCCAGCCTTCATCGTCGAGCAGCTGCTTCTCCTTGAGCGTCGCAACGCCTTGCTCCAGCTTGCGCTTGACGTCCCGCTGGAACTCAGGAATGTGCATATTCCTCGAGAGATAATCACCAGAATACCCTGTCAGGTAGCGGAGCAGTTTTTCACCAAATAGCTCTTGTGCCAGGCGATAGTTGCGGATGAGCTGTTCAAAGAGCATATTGGGGGTAAAAGCGCTGACTCCCTTATTGATGCTGTCAGTAATGACGTGGCCTTCGTCAATGGTCTCCTTATCGTTCTCAAGCACTGTGTGCATGAGACCATCATCGAGCTCTGTAAAGCCGAGCTTGCCCTGCAGTTCTTCAATCTCAGAGAATGCCTCTATCTTTGTTGGGGCATTAGGGAACATCACCCTTCTTCTCCTTGAACTCACGTCCCATGCCTGTCTTAAGCATGGTCTGGAACTCCTTTTCTATGAATTCCTCAGGGGACTGGGTGTACCGAAGCGCCGGCCGTAAGGTAATGCGGTGGGCGAGCACGGAGAAGACAGCATCCCGAAAATCGTCAATGTCCACTTTTTTCTTCTTTTTCAGCAGAGCATTTGCCTGGCTCCGCTCATAGAGGCCGAGGGTTGCGCGGACGCTGGGCTTGCGCTCCACGTCCTTTGCATCCCGCAATAACCGGATAAAATGCACCATAAGCGATACAAGATTATCGGGGACTGCAGCCATCTTTTGCCCGTATCGTACCAAAATCTCTTTCTCGACAGCATCTGTTTCAGGATAGCCCATGGTAATGACATCAAACCTGTCAATGAGTACGTCGCTCAGGCGTTCCGTGTTCGTGTCTTCGGGGTTCATCGTTGCTATGAAAAGGAAATCTGCTTCAAGATCAACCTGGTGGCTGCCAATGGTCGCTTTCCTTTCCTGGAGAACCTGTAATAATGCGTTCTGCAGCTTCTCTGGGCATCTGTTAAGCTCATCGAAGAAGAGCACGCCATTATTGGCTTGGAATATTTTGCCGGGCGTGAATGCTTCCATGGACAATGGTCCGAACTGGAGTGCCTTGACCGGGTCAATATCACCAATAAGGTCCTCAACTGTCAGATCCGGGCTGCCCTGCACACGGATAAACCGTTCCCTGCCTGGAATTTCAACGGTGTCCTTTCTTTTGCTGCATTCAGGGCACACTTTTTTCTCTGGCGTGCAATGGAACACACAGCCTTTGATGACGGTCAATGGCGGCAAAAGCCTGGCGATGTTCCGCGCCAAAGTGGTCTTGCCCACCCCAGCAGGACCGACAATCAGGATGTTGCGGTTTGCAAGGATGGCGGACTTGATATCGTACTTTGCGCGGTCCTGCCCTATAACGTCGGAGAAGCTCTCAGATAGAATCGATGTATGGAGTTCGTTTTGTAGCATGGGGGTCACCACGCGGTTCAGCAGGTTCAGGTCCGGCAGAACCGTTATTTCCTGATTGCCTTGCCTGAGTATATAAATGTTTCTATTCTGTTATTACTATCAAGTGGTGTTTGTGTGCCACTGGATACTAATTGAGCTACCACTAAAAAGAGGAAAAAAGACAAAATGCGCCTACGAATTCAAATCGTTCAGGTAAGCGTCCAGTTCATACTTGTCGAAGTCACCTTTATTCAGAATAGTACGTAAATCCTCATCTGTCTCCAAAGGTGCTTGTTCCTGCAAGACGACTGCCTTCTTCACCGGCTTCTTTACGGCTTTCTTGATTTTCTTCGCTTTCATGATTATCACCGTTTGGGACAAAATGCCAACATAACTAATATATAAACATTTCCTTTTTTGTTACCCACACACAGTGCAAATAATAATTCACCCCCATAAAAGAGTAATATTTATATAGTACACGAAAATCCACCACATAGAACATACGCGAGGTATCTACCTATGGAAAAGAACACAGCATTGTTCCTCACATTGATTTTGGGGTTTTTGGCAGTTCTCGGCGGTGCATTCGCAGTCAACCAGATCCTGTCTAATGACAGTGTTACCGGTGCTGCTGTGCAGGATGACGCAGTGAACAGCGCGCTGCTTGCGCAGGCGCAGATGGAGCAGCGGATTTCCGAGCTCCAGAAGGCACTGCAGGATAAAGACGCAGAGACCCTTGCCCAGATTAAGGAGATTCAGGAAGAGGCATTGAAGCAGATTGAAGAGGCCCAGCAGGATGTACAGCCTGTCGAAGAGCCTAAAGAAGAAACGTGCGACGACAAGATACTGCGGCTGGAAAAGGCTTCAGACATTGCAGAAGATGATGTCGATGAGCTGCAGGATGAGCTTGAAGATGCACGTGAGGATGTCCGGCTTGCACAGGCAGACGTCACGAGACTCTCTGCGCTGGTGGCAAACACAACTGACTCAACACAGCTGACAATATTGCGCGACCAGTTGCGCGATGCACAGCGTGACCTTGACGATGAAGAGGACGACCTTGATGATGCAGAAGACGATGTCCGGGAAGCAGAACGCCACGAAGATGACGTCAAGCGTGACCTCCGACGGGCAAAATCCGATTGCCGCACGAGATAGGCATTTTTTCTTTTCTTCCTTTTTCAGGCTTCATCCAAAAAATCCGCTTCGCTCTGGGTTGGCATCGGTTCGGCTCATCCCATAAACCACATTGAGTGGCACCTTCCCGTATGG
>JACQSS010000004.1 GCA_016211195.1 Candidatus Woesearchaeota archaeon | reverse complement strand
CATTGAAAAGTTCATGATGGCCATCAATTATGTGAGCATTGGCTTCCTTCTCTTGCAAGCAAAAAGGGAATTCCAAGGGAATTTTTGCCATTAACAGGCAAAAGCATATGCGAACCGATGGCCATGGAGCGCAAGCGGAGGAACTTTTCAATGGGACCTTTTGACCGAAACCATTATAAAAATAGACATGATTTTGAGTCCTATGGCAAAATTCATGCTTGAACATGATCGTCCGAACTGCATTGGTTGCGGTGCTTGTGCAGCGGTCACGCCCGAGTTCTGGGTCATGGATGATGACGGGAAATCAGATATCAAAAACAGCAAGCACATCAAGAATGAGAAAGGAGAGATTGTGCTGGAGACGCTGGAGGTTAGTGAAGCAGATTTTCCCAAGAACAAGGAAGCTGCGGAAAGCTGCCCAGTTAATGTCATTCACATCAAGAAAGACAACGAAAAAATAATTTGAGACTTCTTTTTTTGACTCTACAATTTCTACAACACTCTTTTCCCTTCGATGAAGAGTAATGCGAAATACAGCGGCATGACAATGACTGCCTGCAATAGGCCCAATGTCAGAAACATTTTCTCAAGGAGATACAGGTCAGCAAGATATGCGCCTGCAGGGAAGAGCAGAAGATAGGGGACTGTCACGAGGATGGAATACGACGAATAATATGCTTCCCGTTCTGCTTCGGGCAGCCGGTTGCTTATCAGGAGTCCTGTCGCAAGCCCGACGATGGCAGAACCAATGATGCCGCAGACGGTGGCTGCGGCGATGTTCGGCAGTGTTGGTCGTGCATAATACGTGAGCGGCAGAATCGCTACCAGCAATGTTCCGAACACCAGCATGGGCACATTGCCGTATTTTTTTGACAATTGCCGCGCAATAGTGGGTGCGAGCATTGCCGAGACTAATGCGACAATGAAGATCATGGCCACATTCAGGAAGCCGCCAAAGGCCTGCATTGCGAATGTCTTGTAGATGAAGATGCCATAATAGGTGCTGCCAAGTGTCTGCACAAACCCGGTTAGGGTGCTGGCGACCAGCAAAATCAAAATTGTTTTGTTTTCTGCAAAGAGCTTAAGATATTTCATGGCCTTGCTGACCTGTTCGCTGAGCAGGACACCGATGCCTTCCTTTGCTTCAGCAGCTTTCCCTTCGCGTTTGAGGCTGTGCAAGACGAGTGAAGATGCAATGAAGGTGACCATCGTGATAAAGAAGGACAATAGGTAACCATAAACTGTTACCTCTTTGCCAAACAGCATGATAGTCTTTCCGTCGGTAGGGAAATAATCCATTAAGTATGCGGATACGACGAGAGAGATTGTAATAATAATGAGCCCGAACCGTGTCATCTGGCTCAACGCATAGCCGATACGTTCCTTCTTCAGGCTCTCTGCATATTCCTTGACATAGATATCGCCAAGGAAGACCACACCCACGCCAGTGAGCAGGAAACAGAGAATAAACAGAAGCGGGGAACCATAATACCTGCTGAGCGCCAGCAGGAAAAAAAGCAAGCCGAAGATGAAACCGGAGGAGATGATAAGGTTCCTGCTGACATCACGCATCCGCAGATATTCACGGAGCACGAGAGACATAAACAGGCCGATGACCACGTTGAGGCCATTGACCAGTCCTATGAGAAAATAGGATGCACCTGTCTGGGAGAAAAGGATATTCGTGAATTGCTGGGAACCGAAGCCAAACGCTATCTTGTCCAAGACTTCCTTGGCCATGAACTTTCTGATGAGTTTCTGTTCATCGTCCTCTTTTTTCTCAAGCGTCTTTTCAGTTGTATTCAGCACAGCAATGACCTTTTTGACATGGGCTTCTTCGTAGCCGCTTCTGACGAGACTCTTGACAATCGAGGGATGCTTCTGTTTCCGTTTCAGCCTCTTTTTGACGTGCTCGAACAACCCGTTGTCCATCAGTCTGCCAAGGGCAGGATGTTATTTAAAGGTTTCGAGCGAGGACGATGCCGGCGTGCGGAGCGAAAGGGTTTTCCCGGTGACGCAAGATTTTTAAGTCACTGTTGAACACCAGCCATCATGGACGAAAAACTATCCCTCGATGAAATGATCGCACTCGCGAAAAAGGTAACAGACTGGGGACGTGACGAATATCAGCTTCTCCATGACAAGAAGGACGACAAGAGGAACTACAGCGAGACCATTAGGTACTATGGCACGCTCGGCGCTAATCTTTGGGTCTACTTGTTCTGTGACCGCCATGTGAATGAAATCGACGGAACGGCAAAGGTGCACGGGTATCGTCTCGCCATCAAGGCAAATGAGATGGGCGTGGGCTTTGACTGTACAGAAAATCTTCCTCA
Organism: Candidatus Woesearchaeota archaeon; assembly: GCA_016211195.1. Classification (GTDB taxonomy): domain Archaea; phylum Nanobdellota; class Nanobdellia; order Woesearchaeales; family JAGVYF01; genus JACQSS01. The sequence continues at coordinate 3,763 of JACQSS010000004.1, read as the reverse complement.
GGACACTCTGGGCGCTCTGTATAAAGGCATCGATGAGCGATTCCATACTCGAGATCCGGTCGCACAGCAGGCAAAGGAGCAAGTGAAAAAGAAATCTTATGCAGAACGCCTGCAGGAAGCAATAAGCTTTGCGCGGTCATTGGCTCGCTGAATTCTCTGGCTACATTGAACCTGTCAATGTGCAAGGAACACAATTGCCAGTAATGCAAAAAAAATACCAATGGCGCTCTGCAGCGACAATGACTCCTGCAGGAATGCGACTGCCAGAACAATCGTGATTAATGGGTACAATGCAGTCAATGGTACCACAATGGCTGCCTTGCCGGTTGATAAGGCGAAAATAAAGAAGAGGGAGCCGAGAAAGGCGAAGATGCCTGTCGCTATGCTGGCCGTTATCCCCACAGTCCCTGTTTGCAACGGAGCGCTTGTGACAAAATAATACAAGATGGTGCAGACTGCAGCGCCCAACCCCTGCCAGACAAGGACGCTTTGTGGCGGCACTGTCGACAATGCCACTTTTGGTAGGAATCCCCAGAAGCCCCACATGAACAAGGCGAGGACTGAGTAAAGAAGCCATGTCTCCATTTCTATCACCTATGTATAGACAATGCGTGTGATAGTGTTGCAGTTTGCGACCAGTCCCTTGAGCTTCTCCGTCATGTATATCATGCTGGTCTCATCACGGTGCTTCTCCGCCATCTCATTTATCTGCGCCATGAGCGGCCGGCGTCGTCCAGCAACCTGATATGCGAGACCCTTATCACTGTTATAGTATGCCTTCATAATCATTAGATATGATTTCTCTATCTCCCTGCAGATAGGCAGGAGTTCCTGCTGTTGCTGCCGTGAAAATTTGAAATTCCGCTTGAGCCGGGCAACCCGTTTGGTCTCATCCGCAAATTTCTCCATAGCGTTAGCCAATTGCCAAGCAGTTAAGAGGTCAATGTTATTGCATTTGTAGAGTTTCAGGATAGCAGGATTATTGTATGCATACCGTATGGCTCGGAACAGGAGGAATGCTAGTCTGTTGACATCCTGATCCCGCTGCTTCAGGTTTTCGTAGCTGTTCTCCTCGAAATTAAGAATGGAATCGCTCATCATTGCACGGATGATGACATCCATCTTGCGCATCAGGTTGCCCATGTCGATGCGTTCCATGTTGAGGAAATCCTTTGCGACAATCTTTTCAGCCGTTTGTTCCATTATCTCAAGCGCAACGAGATTGTGCAGGATTTCACGCACATCCTTGGAGCGCTCGCGCAGTTCCTTGCCGACGACAGTTATGGTATGATAATGATTGATATATGCGGGTATAATCTCTCGCTTTATCTGGAAATAATCCTTGCCATCGATGTCAATAGTTATACTGCGCTTCTCTTCTTGCTGGGCATCAGCCTTTGGGCTCAGGACGAGCTCTTCATCTTTCTCTGCGATGTAGATAAAATCACTTTTCTTGAGCTTGTTGCGTCGGACCCATGACTTGGGAAGGCTGACAACAAAGCTTGACTTTCCGAAGCTGATAAGTCTCCTGAATTCCATGTGGGCACCCTATATATTGGACATATATTTCATAGACCAAGCATATATATAAATGTTTTCCCGTTAAAATTTGTAAAAGGGGTGCTCTATGGCAAGGTCCATTATCGATGAAATCGAAGATGAACTGATGGAAGAAGGTGCTGAAGAGTATGATGATACCGGCGACGAGGAAGACGAAGAGGAGGAGTATAATAAGTCCTTTGAGGAAGGCTGTGAAAAGGCCTGCAAGGAGGACTGAATCGTCATGGCTTTTTCTTCACAACAATCTTTTTAAAGCAGAAAGGCCTTCTTCCTGAGTAGAATATGGGTATTTTTTCCGTCGAGAAATCAGTGTGGTGATTGATTTCGAAACTGGTGTTTTACATGGACGAAGACCTTGATGAGTTTCCTGAAGAGCCGGAGCAGCCGCACGAGCAGCAGAGCCAAGGCTATGGCGCAGAGACTATCTCTGTTCTTGCCGGGTTGCAGGCAGTGCGCAAGCGGCCGGGCATGTATATAGGCAGCACTGGCCCAAGAGGACTCCATCATCTGGTGTATGAGGCTGTTGATAATAGCATTGATGAGGCTTTGGCTGGTTTCTGCACAAAGATTACGGTGATTATCCATGCAGACAATAGCGTTTCTGTCAGGGATAATGGTCGTGGCATCCCTGTTGAAATGCATCCGAAGTATCAGATGAGTGCGCTGACTCTTGTCATGACAAAGTTGCATGCCGGCGGAAAGTTCGACGGTAAGGCCTACAAAGTCAGCGGTGGATTGCATGGGGTGGGTATCAGCGTCGTGAATGCCCTGTCAATCAAGCTTGTGGTTGATGTCATGCGTGATGGCAGGCATTTCCAGCAGACCTATGAACGCGGCAAGCCATCGACGGATGTACTCACGATCGGACCCAGCGAAGAGCGGGGCACGATTGTTCGATTCTATCCGGATAAGGAAATCTTTGAAACCACCGATTTCAGTTATGATATTCTTGTGTCCCGGCTCCGTGAGCTGGCCTTCCTTAACAAGAGCGTGGAGATTTCCATCACCGATGAGCGTACAGCAAAGCAAGAGATTTTCATATACGCCGGCGGTATTGTCTCTTTTGTCGAGTTCCTGAACAAGAACAAGGCTGTGCTCCATGACGTCATCTATTTTGAGAAGGAGAAAAGCGGAACTGAAGTAGAAATCGCACTGCAGTACAATAATGGTTATCAGGACAATCTCTTCTCCTTTGCGAATAATATCAACACCATTGAAGGTGGGACGCACCTTATTGGGTTCAAGACTGCCATTACACGCGTGTTTAATACTTACATGGAGAAGAACAACATCGAAAAGGACCTGAAGCTGTCCGGTGATGACGTGCGTGAAGGCATGGCCTGCATCATCAGTGTCAAGCTACGTGAACCGCAGTTTGAGGGCCAGACAAAGACAAAGCTCGGTAATTCAGATGTTAAAGGCATTGTCGATTCCATTGTGTTTACGGGGTTGTCAGTCTATTTCGAAGAGCACCCGCAGGTTGCACGGCTGCTTATCGGCAAATGTATCATGGCTGCAAAGGCACGGGATGCCGCGCGCAAGGCACGTGAGCTTGCGCGGCGTAAGGGCGTCTTTGAGACGAGCTCATTGCCAGGCAAACTGGCTGATTGTTCAAATGATGAGCCAAGCCAATGTGAATTGTTCCTTGTGGAGGGCGACAGTGCCGGCGGTTCGGCCAAAATGGGTCGTGACCGTGCATTTCAGGCCATCCTCCCCTTGAAGGGGAAGATACTCAATGTTGAGAAAGCCAGACTCCACACTATGCTGACAAATGAGGTGATAAGCACTATTATCACTGCACTGGGTTGCGGCATCGGCGATGATTTCGACATCACCAAGGCACGGTATCATAAAATCATTATCATGACTGATGCCGACGTGGATGGCAATCATATCACGACGCTGCAGTTGACGCTGTTTTACCGTTACATGCGCCCGCTCATCGAGGCAGGTTACCTGTACATCGCCCAGCCTCCGCTGTATCTGGTGAAAAAGGGCAAGACGCAGAAATACGCGTTCAATGATGCAGAGAAAGAGAAGGTTGTCGCTGAATTAGGGGGCATGGATGAGGTCACCATCCAGCGCTATAAGGGGCTTGGCGAGATGAACGCTGACCTGCTCTGGGAGACGACAATGGATCCAGCCACCCGCACGCTTATAATAGTGACTGTTGAAGATGCGGTCGGCGCCGTTCAGATTTTTT
>JACQSS010000019.1 GCA_016211195.1 Candidatus Woesearchaeota archaeon | reverse complement strand
CAAAGGTTTAGTTGGCATCTATCTTTAAATAGGTATGGAGATGTCCGCCTGCACATGAAACTCTCGATTATCATCCCCGTCTATAATGAAGAAAGGACGATAGCGACTCTCCTTGAACGTGTGGAAGCAGTTGATCTTTCTCCGTGGGACATTGAGAAGGAAATCATCATTGTTGATGATGGGAGCAAGGATGGAACTATCCACATCCTATCGTCTCTGAAGAAAAAATATGTTATTGCACAGCTGGAAAGGAACATGGGTAAGGGGGCAGCGGTGCGAAGAGGTATTGAACTCGCAAGTGGTGATATCATTCTGGTACAGGATGCCGACCTCGAGTATAACCCCGATGAATACAAGGTGCTTATCCCCCCATTTATCACGAATCATGCACAAGTGGTCTATGGTTCACGCTTCCTGACGTACCAACAAAAGAAGGACAATTTCACACGCGTTCTGCGAAGAATCAAAGGGACTTACTTCTTTGCGTATCTGGGTGGTCGGACTATCACCTTGGTGACCAACATACTGTATGGGTCAGATATCACCGATGAGCCAACCGGGTATAAGGTCTTCCGGGCTGATGTGATTAAGGGCATAACCATTGATCAGAACAGATTTGAGTGGGAGCCGGAAGTGACTGCAAAAATCCTCCGGAAAGGGATCCCCATTGTTGAAGTCCCGATTACCTATGTCCCGCGGTCTTATGAGGAAGGGAAGAAAATCAAATGGAAAGATGGTGTGATGGCGCTCTGGACGCTGCTCAAGTATCGGGTGAGGCGATGAACTGTGACACAGGACTTCTATGAAACTGTTGCATGCGCAATCTGCGGTTCACGCGAGTATAAGGTTGTCTATCCAGCGACAAGGAAGGTTGTAAGTCAAGACCAGATTATTGCTATGTTCAAGTCTTCGGGAGATGAACCATTGACTGAGCAAATGGTCCAATGTACGCAATGTGGTCTCCTGTATGTCAATCCCCGTCTCAAGGCTTCATTGATTATTGGCGGGTATTCTGCAGGGGACGATGCAAAGTTTGTGTCGCAGGAAGAGGGCAGGATGCGGACATTTGTGCGTTGTCTGCGTGAAATTGAATGGTATTGTCCACCGGGCAAGGTTCTTGACATAGGGACTGCAGGCGGTACTTTTCTTGCAGCTGCCCAACGTCGTGGATGGATTCCTGTTGGTATAGAACCCAATAAGTGGCTGTGTGACTGGGGAAAGAGACGCTACGGTGTTGACATACGTCAAGGTACTCTGGACCAGCAGCATTTCACTCCCGGCAGCTTTGATGTGGTGACACTCTGGGACGTGCTCGAGCACGTGCCGGACCCGACCAAAACATTGACCGACGTGGCAGCCATGGTCAAGCCCGGCGGCCATCTCGTTGTCAATTATCCTGATATGGGCAGCTGGATTGCTCGCCTGATGGGCAAGCGCTGGGTATTTGTCCTGAATGTGCACCTTTATTATTTTACACAGCAGACAATGAAAAAGCTTCTGGACAAGGTCGGTTTCGATGTTGTCCGTGTAAAACCACATCTGCAAACATTAAGTCTGGGATATCTGTGTTTCCGCATGCATGCGTACAACAGATTCCTTTCCAAAATCGGACAGACAGTTACAAAGTATACAATGACAGAAAATCTGCAGATACCATACTGGGTTGGTCAAACCTTTGTCATGGCGAGGAAAAGATAATGTCCAAAGCAGTTGTTTTGGGTGCAGGAATCACTGGCCTTTTCGCAGCCTATAAACTGGTCGAAGCTGGCTGGGATGTAACGGTTCTTGAACGCAATGACCATGTTGGAGGGATTGCGGCAAGTTTCAGAAAGGATGGCATCACGTATGACTATGGGCCGCATAAGATTTATACCCAATTGCCGGGCGTGCTGGACGAATATCGTCATCTCCTTGGTGATGATATGCTTGCCGTGAAGAAAAGAAATGCGCTTTATCTTTTTGACCGATTCCTTGACTTTCCTCCGAAAATAACGCAGCTTGTAAAGGGCATCCCTTTTGGGGCGGGAGTCCGCAGTGGTGTAAGTTATGCAGTTTCCCTGGCAAAAAGTCTCGTCAATCGGCAGCAAGCGGTTTCGTATGAGGATTATTTTCTCAATGGGTTTGGATCCTACGGGTATAATCTTCTTTTCCGTGATTATGCGTGGAAAGTCTGGGGTGATCCATGTCAGCTCAGTGAAGAACTGGCACGGAAACGCATGCCCATCCCGAGTATCCCTGCATTGCTGAAGAATATCGTCGCGAAGCAGCAAAACCCTGATGTGAGCGCAGATGTCTTTTACTATCCCAAGCATGGCTTTGGCCAGCTGTCAGAGAAGCTTGCATCCCTTATCAAGACCAGGAAAGGTAAGCTATTACTCAAGACAACAGTGACAAAAATCATCGTCAAAAAAGGGATGGTTGCTGGTGTCAAGTATTCAATTAATGGCAGGGAGCAATCACTTTTGGCTGACCGGGTCATCTCAACACTTCATATCACAGACCTGCCCGGGCTGTTCGGAAATCAGTTGCCTCCAGAGGCAGGCGCTGCAGCAAAGGAGCTGAAACATAGGGGTCTTATTCTTGCTTACTTTGTCTTTGAGAAGGACCGGATGATGCCCTATAACTGGGCTTTCTTTCCTGAGAAACGATTTATCTTCAATAGGGTATCTGAATTAAAGAGTTTTAGCACACACACGATGCCACATGACAAGACTGTCATTATCGCAGAAGTGACGACAACGCCTGGCAGTGATTTATGGGTCATGGACGAGAAACAGTTCCTTCATAAGGTGTTGGATGATCTTCAGGCAGTCGGACTCTATCATGGTGAGCGTCTTCTGGAGTCATTCACAAAAAGAGCTGGACGCGTGTATCCGATTTACTCTATCACCTATCGCCAGCACCTTGAGACGTTACTGGGTGCGCTGGATGCTATTGGACACTTTGTGACGGTGGGCAGACAAGGTCTTTTCAATTACAATAATACCGATCATTGTATTGACATGGCGAACCGGGCAGTTTCTTACATTGTTCATGATGAACCCATTGCAAAATGGCAAGAGGCACGCCGTTACTTTGACACTTACCGTATAGTGGACTAATGGGTTGCGTTGAAATGTATGAAGCGGCCGGACTAATGGCACAATATTTATAATCCGTGACCTAACTTACGACGTATGAAGAGATGGGTCCTCGTTTTGCTGTGT
>JACQSS010000020.1 GCA_016211195.1 Candidatus Woesearchaeota archaeon | reverse complement strand
GTATACAACTTATCAAATTTTTTATAGATGCCCTGCGCTTTCAAAGACTGAATTGCACTTTTTCGGTTAGCATCCGTGAATAATGCAAATTTTTTGTCAGCATATTGATTAAAGAAATCCTCCAATCCATTGCGCATCTGAGTCTCGGGATCAATCATTGCAATGGTCCCATACAAGTCAAATACAATCACTTCTATCATTGCACTAATTATAAATGGGGTTGCGGAGACTTTCTGATTAACATCTTTTCATATGCTAATATTCGAACTCCGGTTGCGAACACCCCAAGCTTGAGTGATACCAGGCTACACTACAGCCCCGATAATCGATGTGTTTCTTCTGCTCTTTTAAAGGGTTTCGGTATGCAAAAATGGACATGATGTACACGGAAGAATAAAATCAAAAATGGCAAACCATCACTTTGGTGACACAAAATGACACTTGATGACAGACTTTGGAAAGACGTATGCTCTAGCTGCAGAGAGGTCTCCAGCAGCGACTGGTACACCTACTATGACACACGTCTCGGAGGTTCTTTCAGCGACAGGAGAGAACCGGACACATTAAAAGTGGGTTACCACCTTGGACATTGTGACATGAAATGCCCATGTCGACAAAGAATTGCAGAAGAAGAATACTGGAAAAAAGACAGAAGATAATCCACTTTTCATTGTGACGAATCCGCGTTACTTTTTTGCCTGTTCCCAGAGTTGCTCAAACACAGCTTGCAGGTTTCTTGCAAAGCGTTCATTCTCAAGGAAGATGACGCCGCCAAAGGCAATCTGGTCGTGATGAACAAGCTTGAGCAACACTTTTTTCTTGTCGATGATGTCGCATCTGATGAAATCAGTATCCAGCCGCCGCACACAGAAACGGCCGGAAGGGAGCTGTTGCAGGATGTATGGCAAAACGACAGAGGATGGATACACTGCCCGGAACAGCACGCCACGGGACACTGCTTTTTGTATCTCCCGCTCCCAGATGCTCTTGCTGCCTCTGTTGGATGCGGGCTTATGATGCACGTTCATGATCTGGCAGACTTCATGATTCGCTTCAGTAAATGTGCGCAGTTGGATTGCTTTATTCTCTTCTATCGTTGTGCCCATCTGGAAAAAAGGTGTCTGCTGCCCATGTGTCACAGCGACTTCAGCTGCCACAAGGCGGAGATGAGCATACAATGACTCGTCCTGTCGCTGCTTTTCTGCAATGAGTTTGGTAATGACCGCATCGGCATCAGGCACATATGCCATTTTTGGCCGACCATCAGTCTCTGCAGTGAACCCTCTCTGCCGGAGTGAATGCAGAACAGAATAGACCTTGCCCGGCGGAATGCCTGCCTTTCGCGATAATGTCCGTACTGTGCATTGTTCTCTTAACAAAACACCAAGTGCTTTGCTCTCATAATGCGATAATCCGAAATGCTGCAACTGCTTCATCTCACTCCACTGCGGGGTGAGAAGTAAGGAATTGTATATAAAGCAAGTTGGTGGAAGGTAATGTATGAAAACCGAACCAACAACCACAATAAAGGTCCTCGGCAAAGCGCTTGAAGTGCCGCTTCCACAGTTTTATACGCATGTGCGGGAAGGAATCTTTCAGCAGTGGGTAACTCTGGATAATAGCATGGGTTGGGGGTATAAACAGCATGATCAAAGAAGGCATTTGTCAATGGCAGAACTTGCTGACATCCTGTCGTGCAAAACTGATGATACTGAAGCCATTACCGCTGGGCTCTTCTTCGCTTCACGTCAATTTGACCGGAACATCATGACGTGTGATGGTCTCAGGCGGGAGGGGCAGAACCTCATCATGTTCAGGAATATAGATTCCGTTGTGAATACTGTCTATGGGTCTTATGATGAGACGCTGGGGTATAAAATCAGTGCAGCGTCAACAGGCCAACGGTTTACTTTGGAGCGGCTGTTCAGGAAATATGTACCGGAGACAAAAGGTGTTGTGACGGTTCCCCTGAAGCACGTTGATAAGGCCAATCCAGATTTGGTCGATTATTTGTTTCAGCAAGCGTATGAACATCTTCCTGCAATGGTGCAAAACGCAACGATTTCAGTCCCATATGATTTTCTTGTTGAGCAGAACAGAAATTGGGAAGGCCATGATTGTAATGTCTGGCCATTGAGTCTTTCATTTACGGCACAGCCAACGGAAGGGCACTATAACCTCAATGAATTTGCTCTGCAGGGTGTCCATATCGGTGTTGATCAATGGTCGAATTTCAATCTGTTTGTGAAAGAAAATAAGTGATACACATGAACCTAGAAGAAAAAGTAATGGTCACATTATATCGCGTGGCGACAATTGCATACCACATTGAACATGACTCGCCATGCATTGGTGCGTATGAGACACATGGGCCATGGCGCACAGAGCATGGGCTCTGCACAGAGAAAAAAAGTGCCCAGGTCATGCAGGGAAAAATAATCGAACAATATCTCCAGAAGGGGTATACGCTCGTTAATGCGCAGGATGGCCATCTTGACAAGAACTATGACAGCCCGACGTATGTCACTGTAGAGTCCATCCTTGTTGAAAAAAAAGACCTCTGCGAAAAGGATGGCGTGCTTTACTATAAGGAAACTAAGCTAATACCCTGCTGCCCTGTTCGCTCTTGATAACACGCAGGAGGTGCTCAACAAAGCCCTCCACCTTGCTCTCGTGGCTGACGATGATCAGCTGTGACAGGCGCAAATCGTCCAGTACCATCCGCACCCGATCCAATTGATCGGCACTGAATCCCTCCGTGGGTTCATCCAGGATAAGGATGTTTCTTGTTTTTATCATGCTCTGGACATCATTAATGACCTTGTTGAGTGCAAGGCGGTATGCGAGTGCGCAACTCGTTCTTTCCCCGCCAGATAAATGGTCAAAGGCGACTTCATACCCGTTCTGGACCACGATGGGAGTGAACTGGTCATCCAATCTGACAGAGATAGACTCATCATCCATAAGGACACTGAACCACTGCCGGAAAAGCTCATCAAACATCCGATGGATGGTCACAAACAGATGTTTCTCAAGCGTCTGCATGAGATTGCAGAAGAAATCAGTCAGCCAGAAATGAAGCTGCTGCAGCTTGTCAGCTTTCTTTGCAAGGTCCGCATAATGGGTCAGCTCCAGTTCAAGTTCCCGACATCCCTCGGTAAGCGTCTGCTCTTCCGCCAGTGCAGTTTTCCATTCCACCTCTGCCTGTCGTGCAGTGGTATTCTCAGCTGCCAATCTGGTCTTCACAGTCATATACTCAGTCTCGACAGATGCCAGTCCCTGCACTTGCTGTGCAATGCCTGCCTCCTCCTGTTCTGTTGTGTGCAGCGCCAGGAGTAATTCCTCGCGGCGTGCGCAATGAAGCTGCAATTGCCTTGTTCGCTCTTCCTGTAGCTGTTTCTGTTGTTCATACCGTTTGCACAGCTCATGATAGGCATCCCATGCAGCGAGCTTTGTCTTGTCGTTTTCTATGGTCGTATAAAGCTCGTTAATGTTCTGCTTGTCGAGCAGCGCCAATTCCTCATGGGTGTGGCCAAGATCACGGGTAATTGTTTCGAGTTCAGCGGGGATAGCTGCAAGGGAAGTAAGAACCTGATCAAGATGCAGGATTTCAACTTTGAGAATAGACACCTGACGTTCTTTTCTCGACAAGGATTCATCCTTTTCCCGGTAGGCGACCAACGACCGTTCAAGCACCCCTTTCTTCTCAACCAACTGCATCTGCTTCTGGCTGAACTCCTGCTCCAGTTGCTGCGTCCTTGCCAAAACTTCCTTCTTGTGTGATGAACCCACTACCTGCAGGCACGTGGGGCACGATGATAATGCACCAATCTGCTGCATGGTGGATCGTGCATGCTGCAAGTGCACTTCCACCTCCTTGAGCTTGCTCGTTATGGTCAGGACATCCTGTTCAATGCCCTGTACTGTCTGCTTAAGGCTCCCAGATTCCGTCAGGAAAGCCTGCAGGGCATCATAGTCCCGCTGCCGTGCAGCAAGATCTGTTTTTGCCTGCGCTTGCCTGGTCATTAAAGCCTGAAGTTCCTGATGCCGTCGGGTCAGGTGGTCTTTCCGCTCCAGTAGGATATTTTTCTTGGTCGCCAATTGATGGACAAAAAGCTGTTGTGTATCAATGCGGCGCGCTAACTCTTCCCGCGACTCACTGTCTGGCACAGACGGGGCAATGAGCTCTCCAGTAAGTATTTGCTGGAGTACGCTAATCTCCTTATCCGAGCGACTGCATGAGACCTGCAAATTTGCTATCCGTTCCTTGAGCGTCGTTGCCTGCAGATGCAATGCGCGCCATTGCGCCAACTTCCCTTCCAATGCAATGACCTCTTGTGCTAATTGCTGTTCCCGCGCAGTCGCTTCTTCGTATACTTTCTTTCGTCCGGTGACGTGTCCAGTGACTGCCTGTAGCCGTGCTTTGCGCTGGTCAAGCGCGGCGCGCTTGCTGTCAGCATGTGAGAGTTCAAACGCAAGCTGTCTGGACTGCTCCATAAGCATCCGTGCAACAATGGCTGCATTCTCTCGCACCACTTTATAGCGTTCCATGCCAAACACCTTGCGCAAGATGTCAATCCTGTTATCAGCTTCATCAAGCAGGATATGTTTCATCTGCTCTTGCGGTGTATAGACCGTGTACGTGAAAATGAGGTTCTTTGTCTTGGTCAACAGTGTCTGTGGATATCCCAACATCTCTAATATCTTTGACTTCAGTTCAATGGCTACCAGTTCGCTCCGGACACCGTTGGTAATGAGAAAGCCGGCATCCTGCCTGACATCCTCTTTTTGCGCTTTCAGGCAGCGATGGATGATAACTGTTTTTCCTTCAAGCACAAATTCAAGCTCAACAAAACCTTCCTTTGCACCGTGGCGTAACAAGGCTTTGCCTGACAGCTTTGCCTTACGCAGTCCGAACAATGCAAATTCGATGGCCAGCAGGATAGTGCTTTTGCCTGCGCCAATATCACCAGCGAGCAGTACAGACCCGGGAGGAAAGAGAATTGTTTCCTCGACATAGCTCCGGACATTGCGAAGCTGTATCCTCTTCAGAATCATCGCAAAGTCCGAGTGCATATTCTATAAATAGTTTGTGGCCGGGGAATTCGTGTGGTGCAGGACAGATTAAAAGTCCCAACCGTAGCGGGCAGCGGTGTCAAGGGCGCAACATTTTTGTCACCACTAATGAAACTCCCAACCGTAGCAGAGCTGAGGGGTATTAAACCCAATAGGCAATAAAAAGAAAGCTCAGAGCCCTTCTTGATGAGTATGGAAACGATGCTGCTAGTTATCGTGCAGTACTTGAGGTATGGAACGGATGACGTGTGTATGCAATGCATGGGAATACGTACCATCTCTGCGAAAAGATGAAAAAAGAGCTGATGATGGCGTACACAAAAAAAGTGGCCGAAACTATTTTATAATGCTCTCTCTTTGGTTCTGCCATGAAAAAAGCACTTTCGCTGCTACTTAGTGGTGCCCTCTGTGCTCTCATCTATAATGATTATAAAGAAAATCAATATCGGCAGCACCTTGCGTCGCCTGCATTCAGGCAATCATTCGCAGAAGACATGACCCGTGCAAAACGCCGGGAACGGCCGGTAAAAAGTGATGAGTTTTCCCTTGCAATTATTGTCGACAAGGAAGTGAAGGCGCAATGGGAACGCTATCCGGCATCACTATCATGGGACGACAATTTGTTCAATGCGGTTGAGGAAACATCCCGTCGGTTCCACGCAGAATTCGGCGTTGGCTTTGCGCCCACTTACATTGCCAGCTGGGATTCTCCTGACGAGATTAATAATGCTGATGTCCTCTTACTGTATGGCAAGTCGCTTGGCCGGTTGATTCCTCGTAAAACCGATATGGTGCTCTTCTGCACCGGTCAGGAACTGGTCGCCCGGCAGCATTATATTCTCGGCATTGCTGAGTCTCCAGGAAGGTATGTCTTGGTGAATGCAACCTACATGCAGCGCACGCAGACCCTTGTTATCCAGCACGAGCTAAGCCATACCCTGAACGCCGATCACACCGATGATTTTTTCTGGAACAGATATTATCTGATGTATCCGGGTTATTCGATGTTCAGTACGGGTACGTGGGATGACTGGAACAAGCGCAAAATGAGGCAGGTTATTGGGGAACGGAGGAAACATGCTCAAGTATCTTCTTAATAAACAAGGTGCTGTCTCGCGAGGTGAAGGAGCAACGTATGAACAGCCGACAGGTGAGGACTTCATCTTTCTTTTCATTGCACAGCCGACCGAGCATGAGTTGAAGAAAGTCAGTGACGATTTCGGGTTGCAGCATAAGACATTCCATCTTTTCCCCCGGGCCACCCACTCCAAGCGATATAGCACAAAGCCATTTCAGTTCGTGTTCGTGGACTATTTCCTTGAAAAAGGGAAAGTCAGCCATACGCGCATCCTCTTTACGCTTGAGAAGAACTTCATGATTGTGACCATTCCTCATGCATATCATTATTATACTGATCTCTTTGACAAGATGAGCGAGCAGCTTGAGGTGACGCCGAATGGAAAAAAAACCATTAGCTATCTGCTCTATCTCTGGCTCATGGAGGATACGGAAGAGAATTATGACGTCCTTGAAAAGACCGAAGAGATGATTACAGAAATTGAACAGCGCCTGATCAAGTCAGAGACGGAATTCAAGGTCAATGTGGAGGAGATTATCCAGACAAAGCGCCTGTTGTTCCAGATGACACGACGTTTCTGGGCATCGGCAAAGATTATCTTCGCCATCAAGAAAGGCCTGACTCCACTTACCCTTGATATGGAAAGCATGCATCTTCTTGACGATGTCTATGATACGTTTCATCATCAGCTGGATATGGCGTCTGCGCAGAAAGATATGCTGTCTGACACGCTTGAGATTTATGCGACCATGGTCAGCAATCAGCTGGCGCGCATCAATAACAATATGAGCAACGTCATGAAAATGCTAACGTCATTTACTGTTATTCTCATGTTGCCGACGATGATCGCAGGGATTTATGGCATGAACCTCAGCGCACTGCCCTTTGCCGAAGAACCCTATGGTTTCCCCCTGCTCATTGCGGTCATGGGTATCCTTTCCCTCAGCAGCTACGTCTTGTTCCGGCAAAAAGGGTGGATTTAACAATCATACTTTGTATGCCTTCTCAACTGCAGCCCAGTCCTGCACAAACTGTTTCCGGTATTCCGGGTTGACTTGCTGCCGTGCCCGTTCTGCCACAATGATACTGCGCAACTGGCTATATGCTTCGTCGAATAAATCATGCCGCATGCAGATACGGTAATCAAAATCATTGATGAGGTCCACTTCCTTGACAGCAATAGCCAACCGCTTGAGTATATTTTTCTGGACTTCTCTTTTTTGTTCAGGTGTTGCGGCAGCTGTGACATCCCTGTCTGTCAGACGAGTGAACAAGTCATTGAATTTTTCCGGATAGATGAAGATGCTGGTGACGAGTTCCCTTTTCCCGTCTTGTGCATAACATCGCATAACATCTTTTGCGCCTTTGACTTCGATGATGCCAACAACGTCCTTGTTATCGGCGAGGTTGGTATCGATGAACTGCCGGGGTGTGCCATAGTACCGGCCACCATACTCATTGTATTCCAGCAATTGCTCTTTCGTGACCATATCCAGAAATGCGTCCTTATCAACAAAAAAATAGTCAATCCCGTTGCGTTCCTCCCCGCGGGGTTTGCGCGTGGTGACTGAAATAGACCGGACAATCGTGCCAAGCTCTGTGTCTGACACAAGCCGTTCAAGCAATTTTGATTTCCCGACGCCGGATGGACCGACGAGCAGATAGAATGTAGCCATGGCCAGCCGCTTTTTTCGTGATATATAATATTTTGGCTGGCGAAGTGCATAGATTTTTAAACGGCTGTCGTCACCACGCCGTTATGAAAGTAATGGTTGTGGAAGCGCGGTATGAGGGTGAGATTGAGCTCCCTCTTTTCGTGGTGAAACAGCTCCCGCCAACAGTCACCTTGGCAGTCCCGGTGCAATATCTGGGCATTCTCCCATCGCTCGTTAAGCAACTTGCAACTCATCGCATTACTGCACGCCTGTTTCAGGGATTTCACACCCGATATCCGGGACAGATCCTTGGCTGTGACATCGTGACAGCCACTCAGGGGAGCGATGCTTTCCTCTATGTTGGTGATGGTCTCTTCCATCCGAAGACACTTGTGCTGAAGTCGGACAAACCTGTACACTGTTATTTTCCGTACACTGGTGAGTATAAGCTTCTCACACATAAGGATGTTGAAGACATCGTGCGCCGTCATGCGCTGGCGCGTGCTCTGTTCCGCGGGGCGAAAAGGATTGGTATTCTTGTGACGACGAAATACGGGCAGAGCAATCTCAAGGCAGCCTTTGCTATCAAGCAGCACCTTGCGGGCAAGGACGTCACAATTTTTCTTGCTGATACCCTCGACTGGTCCGATCTTGAGAACTATCCCTTTGTCGAGTTGTGGATTAATACCATGTGCCCGCGGATTAGCTATGATGATCAGCCCAAGTTCAGGAAGCTGGTGCTTGATTTGTCTGACGCTGTGGAGTTGCTGAAAGAGGGTGGCTTCTCGTTTTCCGGCCTGCTCGCAGCGCGGGCAAGGGAGTGATTCCGTCGGAGAATTCCCGTTTTTCCGTCGGAGTTACAACAAAAGTTTTAAATACTAGTTTCCTCTATTGCAACGTAGGTTTTGAAAAAAAACCGACGGAGGTATAGAAAATGGCAGAAAAAGTTGCCCGTGTTGGCGTTCGAAAGGAAGCTGGTTATTTGTATTTTGTCGATAAGCAAGGCGACATCAGCCGTGCACGCATGGCACGCGGTGGTCAGCGCCGAGCAAAAGCAAAGCGACGCAGATAAGTGCGTCCTTTCTTTTTTTCTTTTTCTCTCCTTTTCATGGCCATATTACTTCTCAAAACGAAAACCATTTATATTCTGAACACTCGGGGTGGCAAGAGGTGGTTCTATGGTCCGTACACTGGATGGTCGCATTGTTGTCCTGCCGAGCAAGACCCCTAATGGGGATTTTGTGCCCGGTGTCATTGAAGTTCACCAGATACGGAACAGGAACAACAGCCCTGCTGAAACACGGTACCAGCCGCGCTACAGCTTCCTCCCGGAGCATCTTGGTCCTGATTTGGATGAATTGTTTGAAGCCGGCAGGCTGAAGACACCGACTGCTGTTGCAGTGACTGTTGAGGACACGCCCGGTCGGTATAATTCTGTCGTGAAAAGTGGGATACGCAAGAGGTGATGCACATGGCAAAGGGTGTATGGAGTCGCGGGAAGATTTTTCTGCTCGAGAACGGGGAACTGCGGAAGGACAAGCAATACCGCCTGTTCAGCGAAAGCAAGGGAGAACGCATGAACAAGCGCTTTGACTGGAACGATGGCGAGATTGTCTCGTTCGACCCTGCTCTTGTGGAGGGTGTTGACGTTGCCAAGAACGTGCAGCGAACGGGTGACCCCCCATATCGTAAAAAGAGATAAAGATAAAAATCAGAAACAACTAGTTGCTTTACGATGAGCAGATGGGTATGCACAAAGTGTGGGCATGAAGCAGAAGGTGTCAATCCCCCCAAGAAGTGCACGTGCGGCGCCAGTAAGGATTCTTTTGAGATTATGGAGGAGCGTGCGCAGCGCGAGCCTGGTGAAGAGATGGGTGGCTCGGAAGATGATGAGTGGGAAGAAGACATTGAAGTGGACGACGATTTTGATTAAATGATGATGCCCACTGGGCAATGATCTGAGCCCATCACGTGCGGGAGGATGAACGCCTCTTTCAAATGAGGCCTGAGCCGATGGGACATGCAGAAATAATCAATGCGCCAGCCAATGTTCCGTGCGCGGCAGTTGTTCATGTACAGCCACCATGTATAATGGTGAGGTTCCTTGTTCAGTTCCCTGAACGTATCGATAAAACCTGCTTCAAGGAGGCGGCTGAAATTCCTCCGTTCCTCATCAGTAAAACCAGGATTCCTCCGGTTGCTCTCGGGGTTCGCGATATCAATCTCCTTGTGTGCAACATTCAAATCCCCGCAGAAGATGACTGGCTTTAGTGCATCCAAACGTGATACATGCGCGAGGAAGTCCTTGTCCCAATCCATCCGGTAGTCCAGCCGCAAAAGTCCTCTCTGTGAATTTGGAGTATAGACATTGATGAGGAAATAATCCGGGAATTCCAGCGTTAGAACACGGCCTTCATGATCGTGCTTGCCCAGCCCCCGCTTTTCCGCAAGTGGTTTGGTTCGTGTCAAAATAGCAGTGCCCGAATATCCCTTCTTTTCTGCCGCGTGCCAGAATTCATCATACCCGGCAAATGAATGTCCGACCTGTTCACGTTGTGCTTTCGTTTCCTGCAGGCACATGATATCCGGATTTTGTTCACGGAGAAATCCGGCAAAGTTCTTTCCCAGTACAGCACGAATGCCGTTGACGTTCCAGCTGATGATTTTCATTGCTTACCGAGATCTTCATATGCGCTGAATGCTGCGATGACGCCTTCGGCTGCGCCGGTGATGACTTGGCGATAGGGCGATTGCGTAATGTCGCCGGCAGCATAGATGCCTGCGCAGTTTGTCCGTGAATCCGGACCGACCATGATCTCCCGTTTGTCATTGACAGCAACGCCGACAGAGACAGCAAGGTCAGACAATGGGATATGTCCAATTTCGATAAAGATGCCATCCACCGGCAATTCCTTTGTTCCCTTGTATGGCTTGTCAAGCACAGCACCAGTGACCGTTTTTATACCTTTGATCTCTATAATGTTTGTCTTGCTGATGATTTCAATCTTCTTGCTGGCCTTGACCCGCGCACCGTTGATGGGTTCTGGATGGATTTCTTCACCACGATAGACAATATACACTTTGCGTGCGAATTGTGTCAGGAGCAACGCTTCCTTGGCTGCAGAATCAGACCCGCCGACAACAGCAACAACCTTGTCCTTGAAAAAGGCCGCATCACATGTGGCGCAATGGGAAACGCCTTTCGCATAGAATTCTTTGTAGCCGGGCACATCGAGTGGTCTCCATTTTGACCCAGTGGCAAAAAGTACGGTTTTTGCGTGGTATGTCTTTTCCCCGCATCTGATCTCAAACAAGTATGGCTTGATTTTCGTGACTGCAAGGACTTCATCTTCAACGACAGGCACCTTCATGCTTGCAGCATGTTTCAGGAATGCATCCATGAGTTCCTGCCCTGAGCAACTGACAAAGCCCGGATAGTTCTCGACCAAATGAGTCCGGACAATAAGTCCACCGATGTCCTTGCCCACGACCATGGTCTTGAGCATAAATCTGCTTGCATAGATAGACGCTGCAATACCTGTTGGTCCGCCTCCAATCACGAAAAAGTCCCAAATCTCATTTTTTTGCATGTTCATGCCTCGGTGCGGCCTGATGGCTTGTGCTATTTATGCTTTTCTCCTGCTCGCCATTGAAACACCGGTGGGTCATCGGCTCAACCTTTGCGTTGACGCACTCAAGCGCTTTTCTCTCTGGAACCGCGAAAAGCGCTCGTGCCCTAACGCACCGGACTTCGCATGAATGATGACCCATTTCAATGGCGTCGGCAGGTCTTGCACTTTACCATGACGCGTTGTTTGGCAATCTCCATCGCTGCCTCGCGTGGCGTCAGCTTTTTCTTTTTGGCCTCGCGCAAGACAATGCCGGTGTTTGTCACAATCTTCTGCTTGACGAGCTTGAACATCTTGTCCGGCGTCCCGCCGAGGTATTCCACATATGATGAGATAACCCCTCCGGCATTCGCGACAAAATCAGGCACAACAAGAATCCCCTTTTGGTGCAGCAGTTGCTCGACCTTGAGCGTTGCAGGGATGTTGGAGCCTTCTACAATCATCTTTGCACCGACATGTAACACATCTTCTTCCCTGATGAGATCAGGCACAGCCGCTGTCACCAGGACGTCAACCGGAAGTGTGATAATGGATTTCGTTGGCAGGATCTCGCCGGGGCTGTAGGCCGTTACCGTGCCATGGCGACGCTTGGCCTGCAGCAGGCGCTTGAAATCAAGACCATGGATATTGTAGATGACTCCCTTTGAATCTGAGACCGCCACCAGCTTTGCACCGTATTCTGACAAAAATCGGGCAGCAAATTCACCGACGTTGCCAAACCCTTCGACTGCCACAGAGGCACCCTTAAGGTTTATCTTCGCAAAAGGAGCTGCGACAATCGTTGCGTGGAAGACACCGAATCCGGTTGAGCCGAGTTCATGGGGAATGCCTTTCATCCTGCGCGGCTTACCTGTGCATGCTTTGGGGGAGCCCACTGCTTTGGCAAGGACCTCCATTTCATGCTCTGCTGTGTTGATGTCCGGCGCTGCAACATAGAGGCTCGGGCACACAGGCTTGATTGCTTCACCGAACGCACGGACATACTCATCCTTCTGCTTGGACGTCATATGCTTTGGATCCGCGATGATGCCTGACTTCGCCCCGCCGAATGGCAGTCCGGCAAGAGAACATTTCCAGGTCATGGCGCGCGCAAGCCGTGAGACCTCGTCCATTGAAACAGTCGGAGTCATGCGAATGCCCCCTTTGCCTGGACCCAATGCTGTGTTATCTATGACCACAAAACCGCGCATACCTGATTTTGGATGATACACCTCGATAATCTTTTCAGGACCAAAGTCATCATACTCGACCATGACCATCACCTCTGCTGCTCGAGGCTCTGTGGCTATTTATAGTTTACGGCAGTCTGTTTAAACCCAACCTTTTTATCCTCCTTTGCGTTTGTGTTGGTTATGATTAAAGCGGTTGTTTTTGATTTGTATGGGACGTTGCTGTCCATCCAGCAGGAAACAAGGCCTTACCACCAATTGTTCTGTGACCTTGGATTGACTGCCACCGAGGCATATGCTGCCCGCTATGCATGCCTGACAGAAAATCTCTCACTCGACGCACTCGTACAGCGTTTTCGGCCGAACTGCAGCCTCGCATCATATGAAGCTGCCGTCCAGCAGGAAGTGGCATCAGTAGCACTGTATCCTGAGTCCATGGATGTGCTCCGCTTTCTCTGTAACCTCGGTCTGCCACTCGGTTTGGTTTCCAATCTCGCCACCCCTTACAAGGAACCATTCTATCGCTTAGGTCTTGGTGACATGATTGCCACACAAGTCTTCTCCTGCGATGTGGGAACATTGAAGCCAGAGCCACTCATCTATGAAAAGACACTAGCCCTTCTGAATATGCATCCCCAGCACGTTCTGTTTGTGGGTGACAAGCAGCGAAACGATGTTGATGGGCCGTTGACCGCTGGCATGCATGCTGTACTGCTGGACAGACAGAACAAGAGTTCGTATGTGCCGCGGATTGAGACATTACGGGGACTGACTTCTTGCCTCTAACTAAAGAAGCATCTATATTCCAAGGTTCTTTCTGGCGTCTTGATAATACTTCTCATAGTTGTTCTGCAAATAGTTCTCTATTCTCTCCCGCCCGGTCATCTATCTTCCCGCATAGTAATTGATATTTGATGGCAGGTATGAGCGGATGGAGAAAGAAACTGCAAGGATAAGCCAGTTTTTGATTTGTTCCGGTGTCTGGGCCAAGAACCTCTTTTTGGCATTTTCCCTGTCCAATGAAGCAAGATAATTCTTCCAATGGGATTCAATGAGTTCTGGCATGAATCTGTCTGTATTGAAATCATCATGGACATCCTGTACCCATTGGCTACGATGGTCTATGATGTATGCCCATGCTTTTTCCATGTCCTCAAGAGTCCACTGTCGCGTTGTCTCATTCCAGGAAGCGTCTTGCTCCAAAGAAGCAAAAAAGCTGCGTGCTAGGATGTAATCATAGTACTTATCGGCTTGCCATGCGACCACGTCAATTTGGTTGATTCGTTCCAGACGTTTTCTCCATTCTGATTGGACTACTTTTTCGATATCGTTCATGGTGGCGACAAAAACTTATGGCCTTATATAAAACTCTCTTGCCATCCGGTTCCATCCAAAAACTCCGCTCCGCTTCGGGCTGGCATCGGTTCGGCTCGTTGTTGTGTTTGCGCAAAGCGGTCCCTCCCGTAGGCACAGTCAGACTGCGTATTCGGTGGTTAGCTTCGCTGCGCTCGCTAACAGCTATCCCCTTCCGCTTTGTTTCCCTCCTTTTTAGAGCCTCACAAAAGGGATGCTAACCTATTTTTGGATGGAGCCTTGCCGTCCCACAGGAAAAAGCACCTTTTTATATCCCCTTTGCGTGTACAGAATCCATGCAGACCATCACCAAAGCCATCTTGAAAGAGGTTTACCAGCCACGCAAACCATGGGTCCACAAAGGCCAGTACGGAAAGCTCGCTATCATCGGCGGGTCGCGTGAGCTGACTGGTTCATGCTGCTTTGCAGGCATGGCTGCGTACCGTGCAGGATGTGATGTGGCGCATGTCATTGCGCCGCAGCGTGCAGCAGACGTTGCCGCCTATTTCTCGCCGAATCTCATTACCATTCCAGTAAACGGTGACTATCTCACGCCAGATCATTTGTCACTCGTCATTTCTGCACTCCTTCGCTTTGGCATCACTGCCATTGTCCTTGGTCCGGGCCTTGGACGTGCAGAAGCCACTATGCTCTTTGTCCGGCAGTTTCTCATGACAAGTACCTTGCCCATAGTCATTGATGCTGATGGCATCCGTGCATTGCATGAGCCTGTAAAACAACCGTCCATTATCACACCCCATGCGGGTGAATTTCTGGCCCTGACGAAACAGTCACTGTCAACTGTTCTTGCTGACAGGGTTCGTGCAGTGTCTGAAGCCGCGCACCGGTTGCATGCAACCATCCTCGCGAAAGGGCATGTTGATATTATTTCCGACGGGCAAAAAGCCGCGCTGAACAAGACTGGTTCACTGTATATGACCAAGGGTGGCATGGGTGATACGCTGGCGGGCATTGCCGGCGCATTGCTTGCACGCGGCATCCACCCATTCCACGCGGCGTGCGCTGCGGCATATATCAACGGTGCAGCCGGCCAACGCGCATCGACAAAAAAGGAGGCGACTCTTGCCACGGATTTGCTAGATGCTTTATGATTCGCATTACACGGGCTGATGGTGTCGTGGAGGAGTTCAAGCCAGCTCATGTGCTTGCTGTCTGCAAGCGGCTGGGCGTGCCTGATGCAATTGCTCAGGCTGCAGTTCGACATGTTCTGCGGCAGTTGCATGACCATGATTCAACACGTCGGATTGCCGAACTGGTGCAGGCTGCATTACCATTGCGGTATTCGCTGCTCTATGGGCTGCGCAATGCAGTTGCAGCATTTGATTCTCTCACGTTTGAGCTCTACTGCGCTCGGGTTCTTACTGCTCATGGCTATACCTGTACTCACGATGTTATCGTGCGGGGTGAGTCTGTCGAACATCAGGTGGATGTCATCGCAGCACGGGGCGATGGCCTCTTTCTGGTCGAGTGCAAGCACCACGTCAATCCCCATCGTGACTGTGGTCTGGGGGAGGTCTTGCAGGTCCAGGCGCGGCTGGAAGATATCGCAGCCGGCTACCGCAGGAAAATGAATCCCTATGGTTTTACGCAGGCATGGCTTATCACAAATACAAAATTCTCGCAGCACGCGCAGCAGTACGCGGCTGCGAAGAATATTCTGCTGTCGGGATGGAGATATAAGGGCTCTTTGTCCCTCACCAAACTCATTGAGCAGCGGCAGGTATTTCCCATCACACTTTTGCGCCTGCCAAGGCCTGTTCTTGTGTACTGCATGCGACATGACATCCTGACCATACCTGATGTGCGTGCGTCCCAGGACATTCTTCACATGCGTTTTGGGGGAAAGATTGTTAAAGCCGCACTCACACAGATAGATGTGCTCCTATGAAACGCATCATCATGGACATTGAAGGAATGCACTGCGCGAGTTGTGCTGCGAATATTGAGCGTGGGCTCACGTCCCAGACAGGCATAGAGAAAGCTGCGGTGAATTTTGCCAGCCGGAAAGCTATTGTTGAATTTAATGAAAAGGTCATTGATGAACTTGGGGTACGCCACGCGGTCGAGAAAACCGGGTACAAGGTGGCTGCAGACATTGTGCAGTTCAAAATCGTCGGCATCCAAAGTACCCATTGCACAGAGCTCATCAGGAAGACGCTGGAGAAACAGGCAGGTGTCCGGTCAGCAGAAGTCTCATTCGGTAATCAGCTCGCTATTGTCAAATATGATGGGTCACAGATATCACCCGAAACGATGCGGGCTCTTATTCATGATTTGGGATATAAAGTCGTCGAAGAAGGTGCTCTCGACAAGGAGAAGGAGGCACGCGAGGAAGAAGTCCGTGACTACAGATTCCGGTTCCTGGTCAGCCTCTTGCTCACAATCCCCGTGTTTCTTGGTGGTCTGCAGGAATTTGTGCCTGTCATCCCATCTGTGCTCGCGAATAATTATCTATTATTCCTTTTTGCCACGCCTGTCGAATTGTGGGTGGGGCTGCCGTTTCATCTGGGTGCATGGTCTGCGTTCAGAAACAGGACTGCGGACATGAATACGCTCATTTCGATCGGTACTTTGGCAGCCTATGGGTTCAGCGTTGTCGCTACCTTTTTCGGCGCTTATCTGGCACAATATGGCGTCGAAGCGCACGTGTATTATGATACTGCTGCCGTCATTGTAACGCTCATTATCCTTGGCCGATGGCTCGAGGCCATTGCGCGCGGAAAGACCTCTGAGGCAATCAAGCGCCTCATGGGGCTGGCTGCAAAGACTGCCCATGTTCTGCGCCGTGGCAAGGTCCTTGACATCCCGGTTGAAGACTTGGTTGTTGGAGACGTGTTTCTTGTCAAGCCCGGCGAAAAGATACCGGTTGATGGTGTCGTGACTGACGGAACATCTGCCGTTGACCAAAGTGCATTAACGGGGGAATCCATCCCGGTCACAAAACAAAAAGGAGACATGGTGATGAGCGCGACGGTCAATAAGGAAGGGCTGCTCAAGGTTAAGGCCACAAAAGTCGGGAAGGACACGACGCTGGCTGCAATCATTCGCCTTGTTGAGGAAGCACAGGGCAGTAAGGCGCCGATACAGCGGCTTGCTGATGTGGTCTCCAGCTATTTCGTCCCCATTGTTATTGTGCTCTCAGTTGCATCATTTGGTATCTGGATAGCTGCTGGTTACTCGTTTGTCTTTTCGCTCAGCATCCTCATCGCAACACTTATCATTGCCTGTCCCTGTGCACTCGGGGTTGCGACGCCCACGGCAATCATGGTCGGTACCGGCAAAGGAGCTGAGCATGGCGTCCTCATCAAGGGCGGGGAAGCCCTCGAAACTGCGCACAAGATAGATACTGTGGTGTTTGACAAGACCGGCACGCTGACCAAGGGTCAACCAGCAGTGACTGACGTTGTCAGCATTGGGGAAACGGAGAAGGACGTCCTTTTTTATGCAGCCTCTGCAGAACAGGGCTCTGAGCATCCGCTTGCGAAAGCCATTGTTGATGCTGCCAAAGAAAAGCGTGTGAAGATTGTCTCTCCCCAAAAGTTCAAGGCAGTGCCCGGTCACGGTCTCATTGCCTCTGTCCGCAACAAGGTTATTGCAGTCGGTAACCGGCAACTTGTCGCAGATCACGCAAAGCTGAAACCGGATGAATCTATCATGGGCGCTCTCGAACGTCAGGGGAAGACAGTCATTATCGTCGTTGCCAATAAAAAAATAGGGGGATTCATCGCCATCGCAGATACCTTAAAGCCCTTTGCAAAGGAAGCGGTTACGACATTGCATCGCCTTGGCAAGGAAGTGGCACTGATCACCGGAGACAATGAGCAGACAGGCAAGGCGATAGCTGCCGAAGCTGGCATCACGCATGTGCTGGCAAATGTCCTCCCGGGCCAGAAAGCTGCTGAAATCAAGCGTCTGCAGGAGCAGGGCAAGGTTGTGGCAATGGTCGGTGATGGCATTAATGACGCGCCGGCGCTGGCTCAGGCTGACATCGGCATCGCAATCGGCTCTGGTACAGATGTCGCACTTGAGACTGGAGATATCATCCTGATGAAGAACGATGTCCGTGACGTTGTGACGGCTATAGACCTGAGCAAATATACCATCCGTAAGATAAGGCAGAATCTTTTCCTTGCATTTATATACAATATCCTTGCCATCCCCATTGCCATGGGGGTCCTTTATCCCTTCACTGGCTTCCTGCTTAATCCTATGATTGCTGCCGGCACCATGGCACTGAGTTCTGTCTCAGTCATTGGCAATTCACTGGTCATGCGGCTGTACAAGCCGAAACTCTAGAACCCTTTCTTTTTCTTGAGATAGGCAAGCAGCTTGTCGGAGAAAATAATTTTCCCATCATCTACCAGATACCGGTAGGGGAGATTCATTTCCATACCCTCGCCCATTGGAATAGTGTATTCATCGTGGAACACCAATTTCTCCAACGGTATGCCATCGCATATCTTTTTGGTGACAAAAATAGCGGTGTCTGTTGACATCTGTTCTTTCCCGAGATTCCTTCGTGGCACGTGCGGAAGGAGTGTTACCAGTTCCTGCGTCCTTTTCTGGGGTGGGTAGTCTCCGAGGATGCCGCCGAAGATAAAGTCGGAAAACTGCTTTGATTCTTCTGGTGCCAGTGTTTTCTCTGCATGAGGGTCGAGCAGGCATGGTCTATTTAGAGGCAGCCGTTCAATGGTTTCCGTTGTCGTTTTGCCAATGGGACTGAGTGTCTTTGCCATGGTCTTGGTAAGGTTGGTAAACAGCACCAGATCCCTGCTTATGAGCTCACCTATGTGTTTGTATTCGAGGAATGCCCATTTATAGAGCCTTTTTTCCATATGCACAATGATAAATCTGATCATCCATTGGCAAGTGCGGATTGCTTTAAAAAAGTTTATAACGACGCGCCCGCTTGCTACGCCATGCTTATTGATGTGCACTGCCATCTTGACCACATCACTCACGATACGGTGGACAATGTCCTCCGCCGTGCACACGCTGCCGGTGTGGGAATCATTATCAATAACGGGACAAATCCCACGACAAATCGGACATGCCTCGAGCTTGCAAAAAAGTACCCTTTCGTCAAGGCAGCTCTTGGTTTCTATCCAACGGACACACTAAAAATGAGTCCTGAAGAAATCGATGCCGAGATGTCATTCATCAAAAAGAACAAGGATATTGTCATTGCACTCGGTGAAGTGGGCATAGATTATCATTGGGTCACCGATGCCGTGCAACAGAAAACAGAGCGCGAGAACTTTGAACGTGTCATGGACTTCGCTGAAAAAATCAAGAAGCCGCTTATTGTCCACTCACGCAAGGCAGAAGCCGACGTCATTGACCTGCTTGCATCATCACCGTTAAAGAAAGTGGTTTTCCATTGTTTTGGCGGTGGTATGAAGCTCGTTCCAAAGATTGTTGATGCTGGTTGGATGTTTTCCATCCCCACTAATATTGTTCGTGATATCCATTTCCAGAAACTGGTTGCAATGGTTCCAGTCAGCCAATTGCTGACCGAGACGGACGCCCCATTCCTTGGCCCGGAAAAGGAAAAGCCCAATGAACCGGCTACTATTGCAAAGGCTCTGCCAGTCATGGCCAAGCTCCATCGTGTAACAATGACAGAGATGGAGAACTTGCTTTTTATGAATTACCAGCGCGTTTTTCTTTAACCGCGCGGCTCGGGAACCACGACGTCAACGATTTCGCCTGCGTCCATCCAGACAGGCACATTCTTCCGCTGGTGGAACCGCAGCTTGATGAGTGAATTGAGCTTTTTCCCTATCGGTGAATTCACCGGCACTTCAACGCCAAATCGCTGCCCATTATTGCGTCGTATATGCACCGTAAACAATGTTTTTCTCTTGACAAGCCCATCCAGACGATATGTTTTCTCAACAGCCATACCAATCACCTCTTGGAGAATCCAGTGTCTCGATGGTTTAATAACTTTTTGGATGCCTGGTCCCATTGAAAAGTACTTTCGCTATCGCTTTGTGGCCATCGGTTCGCATGTCGCTGTGTCCACTGCTGGCAAAAATCCCTCTTGCAATCTCCTTTTTGCTCTTCACAATGAGAAGTCGATGCTCACATGATTGATGGCCATCATAACCTTTTCAATAAGACCGGCTGCCCACAACCTATTTAAGGTTGCAAAACCATAATCCCTTAATGGATCCGGCGCAGCTTTTCACCAATCTTTCGATTGCGTTCATCCTTGGTTACTTTATCGTATTGCTGTGTTCATGGCTCCCCATACCCGATATCCTCCTCCTGCTGCTTCTTGGGCTGGGCATGAGTGTGGTAACCTATCCTCCTCTCTTTCCGATGTCTTTTGACATGTCTGCTGTTCTCGTTTTGGCAACGCTTGCTTCCATTCTGGTTACATTTAACGGTGCCCTTGGACTCAAGTTCCAGCTTCTTGATGAGAATGGGCTCAAAATGGCTAATTTTGTCTTCTGGTTCACCCTTGTGACATTGCTTGTTGTCAGTCCGCTCTTACATTACCTGGCAGGCCTTCCATGGGGTGTGAGTGCTATCCTTGCTGCGATTCTCACCGGAGCAAGCCCCTTGGTTAGTTCTATCTTTAGCAAAGTGAAAAACAAAAGTGTCGAGTTCCTCACTTTGGAAGGGTTGACAAATCCATCGCTTGATTTCCTGCTCGCACTTATGCTGATTGATGCCTTCTACAAGGGAGCACAGACTAAATTGGTTGTTGTCGCACTCGACCAGCTGAAATTCTTTTTGATGAAATTCATCATTGGTATTGGTGCTGGGGTCTTTGTCGCACTTATCCTGTATAAAGCGTTGAATGCCCGTTTCCATCCCTTCTATTCCCCGTTTGGTCTTCTGGTGGGTCTGATCGCAAGTTATGCTATTGCAGAAGGATTTGGGGGTTCTGGTATCCTCGCTGTAGCTGTTGTCAGCATCATGCTGAGTAACTTACCTATTCAGAAAACGGAGCAGCATCTCCTGCCGCAATCGATTGTTATGAAAGCTGTGTCCATGCTTGTCGTCGTGGCTCTTGGGAGCATGATGCATATTCCCCGAAACCCGCAATTTTTCCTTACTGCTGGAATAATAGTCAGTGCTTTCTTCCTGATCCGTATTCTTCTGGCATGGATGATTTTTTCAGAAGTGCTCATGTTCAGGCAGCAGCTTACCTTTGCGTTGTCCTCTCCAAAGGGATATGCAGCAGTTATCATCATGCTTTTGCTCCTCGACTTACAGGTGCCGATGGCACAGGAGGCATTCGCCTATATGATCTTCTTTATCTTTTTCAATGCTCTTTTGGCGTGTATCGTTGCTGCACTCTCGCAGATAGCGGCCTCTAGTCGACGGTGAACAATTCTGAATCGTGGCCGACATCGAAAAGTCCCAGCCGTGCTCCTGCATCAAGCCATCCATGCGCATAATTCAGGGCAGCAAATGCCGTCACAAAATCGCCCTTCTTGGCAAAATGCTCTGCATCCTGCAGGTATCGGGTGGTCATGTCCAGAAAATCTTCTGCAGCGGTCCGGAGATGCGTCTTTTCCGGAATGGAATGGCGTGCCTTCTTGAGGGCTGTCCGCGTCACTGCAAAGTATTTTTCCAGTTTCTCATCCGTGATGGTGTTCACTTTGCTTTCTTCTTTATCTCTGGACGCCGGACGTCGATAGGCAGCACACCAGCTTCGAATTCCTTCTTTGCAATCTCTACCGGATTATACTTTATCTGCTGCAATTGCTCCTGGGACAGCTTGACAAGGAACGGTGCTCCCTGTGCAATCTGCAGTGCCCGTGAGCCGATGATGCGTGCACGCTCAAATTTCGTGTAACCAGTCAATTGTGTCTTTGGCGGTTGTGTCATTGTTTCACCTTTTCTCTCAGGAACTTTGCTTTCTCCAGGCCAAGCTGGACTATTTTGGTGATGTCTTCTGCAGTGAGCGGTTCGACTCCCCCTTTCTGCAGTGCGCATAACATGCCATCTGCTGTCGACGCAACGGTAAGACGCGCATCAGCAACCTTTTGCTCATCGTACAGCGGGTCAACAATGTAATGCTTGCCCAGTTTGATGACCGTAACGCCAATAGGCAACGCCACCAAGGGCAGTTTCTTGTCTGTGAGCTTCTTGTAGTCGATTTTCTTGCCGTCATACTCAGGTAGCTTTGTGTCCTGCAATGCAGCAATTGCAGCAAGTGCACTGGCATCAAACAGGTTGCCTGCATCATTAATGGGGCAGATGTCAATCGAGACAGCCCAGACTTTTTCCCCGGAGATGATGCAGAGCTTGTTCATTTCCAGCGCGTGTGACTCCCGGATTCCCCGGTCAACGACACGGCCAAGTTCGATGGCTTCAATGGACGGTGGTCCTGCTTCAAATGCCGGATTGGATAATGGCAATAGCTCTTCGCCGACCATAATCACACCTTCATCAGGCGTATCCGAGAACGGGTCCATCACTTCCATTTTCACCCCAGCGATGACTTCCGTTTTGCCGATTGTCACACGTGCAGAACCTTCTGCAAGCTTTGCAACGCCATATTCAACCTTGATGTCTTTTCTGTACTCATCAGCCTTGCGCCCGTCAAGGCGCATTCCTTTGTCAAGGAGAGAGATGATGTGGTTTCTCATGAGCGATCAACTCCAAATTTCTTCAGCAATGCCTTTTTCTGGACATCGTAAATCTTCTTGCTTGCTTCCTTTGCAAGTTCAAGTGCCTTGGGCAGGTCTGCTGGCGGCAGCTTGCCGTCCATCTGCAGCAGACATATTTTACCCGAGTTCGGCAGAATGCCCACAGGTATGTCAGCAACATCGCCGCCTTCATATGCCTCTTCCTGATAATCAAGGTCAACAACCAGTTTGTCGTCGACCTTTCCGACGGCAACTGCTGTTACGAGGTCTTTCATGATGATGCCTGCGTCAGCGAGTGCCATTGATGCTGCACAAATGCCCGCGCACCTGCTCCCTGCGTCTGTCTGGGTGAATTCAACGAATACATCCACGACAGCGTTCGGGAACTGTGACAGGTCAAGCACAGACATCAATGCATTGGTCATCACGAGTGAAATCTCACGGGACCTTCTGTTCGGGCCCGGTTTCACACGGTCTCCCTGACCGGAGAATGGCATCATGTTGTAATGGCACCGGAGCAGTCCCTTCTTCGGGTCCTGCAGGAATCGTGGATACAATTCTCTTGGGCCATAGACTGCAGCATATGCCACAGTCTTCCCTATCTTGAATTTCGCCGAGCCGGTCGCATTGTCGATGATGCCGACTTCAGCTTCAATGGGCCGGAGCTCTGTCCAGTTCCGTCCGTCTAATCGTTTTGCGTATGTCATGTTCATACCTCTTGATATTCTTCATCTTCCCGGGGGACTTCAACAGTCTTACCTGTCTGTTCCTCGAGGAATGCCTTGACACGCTCTGTCAGTCCAGAGGTGTGGGCCTGTTCTTCAATCATTCTGATTGTCTTATCTGCGATAAGCTCCATTGCCGGTTCCCTGCCATGTACCCAGACAAGGCCGTTCTGGCCGACAGTGATCTGGCAGCCTGTTGCATTTTTGATCATGCTCACCATAGAACCCCGCTTGCCAATGACACGCGGGATTTTCACAGGCGTAACGCTGATAATCCGTCCTTCCGGCAGTTTGTACAAACCGGGTGCTTTCATGGTCAGGTCGACCAAAAACTGCGGAGTGACGTTGATGATCTTTGTCACGACGTAATCCCCAAAATTGAATAGCTGTGTCAGATCCGCGCTCTTTGGGATGAATTCGTTCGTTGCATCCTTAACGTTGAGCAATGCCGAATAGGCGGAATTCAGGTCCATTCTCCATCCGGACATGGTCACGTCAATGACCCGCCCGATGACAGTATCGTTGCGCTTCGGGATGTATCTCCCTGCAAGCGGGATAAGCTTGAGCATCCTGCCTTCGATGGCAACAAGGCCCAAACGTCCAGCGAGGATATTCTCGCCTTCTCTGTACGTTCCGTAGCCCGGAACATAGTCCATTCCCTCAGCCACCTGTTGGCCGGGGACAACAATTTCCTTTTCTTGTACTAGTAATTTTCCCATGTTGTTTCAACCTCAGTCTTCTCTGTAGTCACCCTCTTTTTTTTCTCCCAAAAACAGTCAACCACGGACGAGCTTGCTTGAAAACTTCCCATGCGTTAGCGCATTCAGGTAGTTAAACAGTTCCTCCTTGATGCCTACCGGCACTTCTGCAGTGACCTGCCAGCTCCCATCCGGAAGCATTTCCTCGCTGACAATTTTCGTCAGCGTCTTCATATGGTATCGTGCCTGCTCGATAAACTGCGGTGCAAGTGTTACCTGTATCTTATGCACGTCGAAATCCAGGGGCATGATGCTCTTCGCAGCTTCAACGATCTTCCTGATGAGCCATGAATCCGGCTCATGGATATCCATCTTGACTTTTCCCTGATGGATGATACTCTCAAGATGTTCTGCATTGATAGGTTTGCGTGTCTTTGCAGTCACCGCATATTTTATCAACACATCAAAAATGCGCTTTTTCTTTTCTTCGTGCAGTCTTGCCAGCTCGTCAATGGTTGGCTGGATTTCCCCTTTCTGGAGAATCACTTTCGCGACCTCCAAAGGATCTTCTGTATCAAAAAACTCTTTCAATTCTGTGTTCTTGGCAAATTCCGCTTTGGACACATCATGGAAGATGCGCTGTACTTTTAGGACATCTCGTATATCGATATCCTTGCCGTGTCTGAACTCCAATGCCCGTTGCGGTTCGATGTCTATCTCAAAAACCTGTTTTGTCTTTGGAATGGTCAGCCGCGCGACGTTGTAATGGTAGTGCTTTTGCGTGCGGGTAAAGATCGCTTCCCCCGGGTTATTCTCTGTTCTGTAATTCTTTTTTTCAGATGGTGGGCACTGTTTCATGGTTTTCCGATGCGTTTTGCCTCTTTGAGCAGGCGGTCGACTTTGTCTTCGCTCAGGCGTGTGAACTGCCGCTCTTTTATCTTGATATACGTGCAGTCAAGCCTCTCTGACGTGACATTCTTGCCAAGCACTTTCACCAGCGCCCGAACACCAAGTTTCAATGCGTCGTCGAGCGTCAGGTCGCTCTTGTATTCGTTGTAAAGAATCTCCATCACTTCAGTCTCCCCTTCTCCGATGACCTTTGCATGGTAACGGAAGTAGATGCCGGCCGGGTCTGTTTCGAACAGTTTCGGTCCATCATCATCAACCCCGACGATGAGGAGTGAAATCCCGAAGGGGCGCAGACCACCGCTCTGCGTGCAGATTTGTTTAATATTACACACATCCTTGACAATGCTGAGGACATCTATGGGTGTGTCATACGTCAGCCTGTGCTGCTGTGCCTTCAACTGTGCGCGTTCAATCAGAACACGCGCATCTGAAATCATTCCGGCTGCAGTAGCGCCGATATGCTCATCAACCTGCCAGATTTTCTCGACAGCTTCAGGTACGACGAGCTTGTCGACTAGTCTCTTGTCTGTGATGAGGACGACGCCTTCCTTGCACACAAGGCCGATGGCGGTGCTACCCTGCTTGACCATTTTCCGTGCATATTCGACTTGGAGCAAACGCCCGTCTGGGCTGAACATCGTGATTGCTCGGTCATATCCCATCATTTGATGATTTATTTCCATCTGCTTCAACCCCCTAGATACGATGATGCTTTCTTTATGGTCCCTGATACTGCAATACTTCGGACAATGACTGGCTCTTTTTCTATCTGCTGCACAAAGAGCAATGCCGCTTTGAGCGTATTCTGTGCTGTGTGGCTCAGGCGCATGATGCCGCGCTGTGTTTTCGGATTGAATCGCTCTGGCAATATGGAAAGCCCTGTTTTTGACATGCCATAGTCGCCCAGGAAGCGCTGACAATCATGCCATAGTTGGCGCTCCACAAGCGAAAAGTCCTTAATAGGCCTTTCAGAAATAATCTCATAGACCATATATCGCCTGCGTTCCCGCAAGCTCGGTAGTATCGGTTTCGTTGCAATCACCTATATAGAGAAGGTGAATACCTGTTTTTCTTTCTTCTCGTCACCAGTATGGAGCGGGTAGGGGTTTATAAATGTTTCTTTTTTTGGCGGCTTCATCCAAAAATAAGTTGGTATCATTTTTGTGAGGATAAGGAATGGGTAACATGTACAAGCGGAAGGGGTCGTTCCATATGGGAAGGTGCCGCTCAGTGCGGTTTACAGGATGAGCCGAACCGATGCCAGCCCGGAGCGAAGCAGATTTTTTGGATGAAGCCTTTTTTGGCGGGTAAGCAAGCATCCTAAGCACCGGGCAAAACCTTTTTAAATAGTTTTCCCGTTACAGTGTAGATGGCTGAAGCAGACTTCAAATCCACTAAGGACCTCAAGGTTCCGAAACGTGTCATTGATCAGGTGATTGGGCAGGAAGAAGCTGTCGAAGTCACCAAGAAAGCAGCGTCCCAGCGCAGGCATTTACTGCTCATCGGTGAGCCGGGCACAGGAAAATCAATGATTGGTCTAGGGCTTGCAGAATTGCTGCCCCGTGAGAAGCTATTGGATATCCATGCATTTCCGAATCCCAATGATGAGAATCAGACTTTGATCCGAACAGTACCCGCGGGCAAAGGTCGTGATCTGGCACTTCAGGCACGGCTACAGGGCATGGACGCCTTCAGGAATCAGTCAGTTATTCTCTTCATTGTCGCATTGGTCGTGTCATTCCTACCGTATTATTTCTGGCGCAATAAGGACATATCCGATGTTGTTTTTGCTGCATCTATGATTACTGGCATGGTATTTTTGATTGGCTTCATGATTTTCCTTAATCTGTCACGGAAAACAGAAGTCCGTGTCCGCGCGCCAAAAGTAATTGTTGATAATTTTGGGAACAAGCAGGCACCATTCCTTGATGCGACGGGTGCCCATGCCGGTGCATTACTCGGTGATGTCCTCCACGACCCATTTCAGTCCGGAGGACTGGGGACACCGGCGCATGACCGTGTCGTGGCTGGCATGATCCACAAAGCGAATCTCGGTGTGTTGTTTATTGATGAGATTGCCACGCTGAAGCCGAGCACGCAGCAGGAACTGCTGACTGCATTGCAGGAAGGGAAGTTTGCAATCACCGGGCAGTCTGAGCGCAGCGCAGGTGCCATGGTCCGTACTGAGCCTGTGCCATGCACGTTCATTCTCATTGCGGCTGGGAACATGGAGACGCTCAAGTACATGCACCCCGCTCTCCGGTCCCGCATCCGTGGCTATGGATATGAGGTGCAGATGAAGGAGACCATGCCGGACACGCCGGATAATAGACTCAAGATAGCGCGCTTCATTGCACAAGAAGTTCTTCGTGATGGCAAGATACCTCATTTTTCACGGGATGCAGTGATGGCTATTGTCGAGGAAGCACGGAAACGTGCAAACAGGAAGGGCCACCTGACCCTTCGACTCAGGGAACTTGGCGGCATTGTGCGCGCAGCAGGCGATCTTGCAAAGGAACAGGGCGCTGAACTGGTCGAAGCAAAGCATGTTAAAGAGGCAAAGAAAGTCGCGCGCACGTTGGAGCAGCAGCTTGCAGACAAGATTATCGAACGCCGCAAGGAGTATGAAGTCATCATGACCTCTGGTGAGAAAGTCGGTCGGGTGAACGGGCTCGCGGTACTGGGTGGAGAGACCGGCATTTTCTCCGGCATCATCCTACCCATTGAGTCGCAGGTATCCTCCGGTGGAAAAGCGGCAGAGATTATCGCAACGGGCAAATTGGGTGATATTGCAAAAGAAGCGGTGAAGAATGTTTCTGCTATAATCAAAACCTACTTTGGAGAGGATATCAAGGGTAAGTATGATCTGTATGTGCAGTTCCTTCAGACATATGAAGGTGTTGAAGGGGATTCTGCCAGTATTGCGGTAGCCACTGCAGTCATTTCTGCGCTTGAAGGAGTCCCTGTGCGGCAGGATACTGCAATGACCGGTTCCCTGACTGTGCGTGGTGATGTCCTGCCTGTGGGGGGCGTTTCCGCGAAGGTGGAAGCGGCGATTGAGGCGGGCCTGAAGAAAGTCATTGTTCCACGTTCTAATATGAATGATATCGTCATTGAAAAGACCAAGCTTGACAAAATCAAAGTCATTGCAGCTGACCATATTGTTGACGTGCTGAAGGAAGCGCTTGTCTGGGCTGGCAAGGAGAGCATTCTCAGAAAGATACAAAAAGCGCGGGAAACTGCGGCATAATCTTTAAGAACTGGGTGTCTTCTCCCCCCAGGCATGAAACGCAGGCAAGACGTCAAGACAACACTGGCATTTGGCAAAGTTGCACTCGAACACATACTCAAAGCAGAGGCTGATGCCCGAGCGAGAATTGCTGAATTGGATGCCCTCTGTGCAAAATACAGTGACGAGTTTTTGGGGAAAAAAGGCCGAGTGTCTGTTTTCAATCACCCTGTCGAGTTGATTGCAGTAGTAAATTCCTATCACTTCGGTGGCGATTACTTGTGCCACCTTGGTGTGCAACATCCTTCATTGCTGGTCGAGTATGTTCCCGTCGTTGCAAACTGTGGTGCTGTCTGCAGCCCGCCCGGTGGTTTTGTTGATTTTCCATCTGTTTATGACGGCAAGCCCGTGCATTATGTGGCGGGGATACGGGATGAGCGGCGCTAATCTTCCCTAAAAAGCAAATGCTCGAGCATACCTCGCTTGACAACAGATGTCTCAATGGGAATTGTACCCTCCGGACCTTCTAATAACAAGAGTTGGACTGTTGTCAAATCATCTTCTGGATTGCTCAAGTAATCATCAGCAAATCGGTTTGCCAAATCCATCGCCTTTTGATACCCTGTGACTGAATTATCTGCAGAAATGGTTTCAGTTCGTGTCACATAGTCGGGGTACTTGGCTCCAAATCCCGGAGAAACTCCACAACCAATTCCGAATGTTGCATCGTATTTCATGGCTAAAATCGGATTCCCGAGATTTAAGTAATTTATTGTTATCTAATTGTTATATGCGTGACCGCTTCTCCTAATAAAGTATTGATGCGGTTCGTGGATGCTCATAGAATTTTGATTATCCCCATTATTGCATCTGGTTTCTTATCATGATTTCTAAAAACAAAACCATCTCTCTTTATTTCTTTTTCTCTTCCTCTATATCGGTGCTCAACGACTTCCAATTGCGATAAATCATAAACTATTGCCCTGAGTTCGCCCTAATTTTTATCCACTAGGATTGGCGTTTCAT
>JACQSS010000018.1 GCA_016211195.1 Candidatus Woesearchaeota archaeon | reverse complement strand
TTACAGGCTTGTTTCTATCTGCAATCGGCCAAAAATAAAACGGCTCAAGAATATGTTTAAAATATTCTCCATTCTTTCTGATCTTGAAATCCAATGCAAAAATATCGATGTGTTTCTTATCCAGATTTTCATATCTGTCCCCTTTACGTTTGGGGTCATATCTATCATGACCAACCTTTTTTATTATCTTGATTAAATCATCAATACTTTTCCCCTTATGTTCTTCGGAACCAAGAACCCTGATAGCGACTTCTTTCCCTAAAAAATGGGATTTTAAACAGTTATCAATTTTCGCACCGATTTTTTCAAAATCGGGTTTGTTATCCCAATACACCATCGGAATTTTAATGTTGCACCACGGCGTGACCGCATAATCCATTTCATTTTTGCTTTGCCTGAATTTTTGTATTTTATACTCAGGAACGCTAACTTGGTAAATCGGGATCATAACCATACCTCGCACGAAGTATTTTTTTATAAACTTTGCTTCAAAGTGTCCAACGAAAAGCGGCGTATAATGGATGTCAATAAAACTCGCTCAATCCTAATTGTATCTTTTCTTTGTTTGTCAGTTTCGTCAGGTAATTCTCCATCCGCGTCTTTTCTTCATCAGTGTTGGTGAAAAGTGGGATGCCATACTCACCGTCATACCCCGGCAGCATAGGTACTTTGCCCAACCTGTTCATTGCAACCGCTTGGGCGATGGCCGGTGTCGTGTGCTTCTCTATCTCGTCAAGCGGGGTATGCATCAAGATATTCAGTTCGCTGCCGAGCCCAAGCAGTTTAGTTGCTTCACCCTGCACTGCCTTGGTGCCTAATCCTTTCTGCAGCACGTTGGCAATCACTTCATGCAGCGGTAATAAGGTGTAGAATGGTTTTGCGTCCCGTGGTTTATAGCCGTCCTCCCGCGTCGCCAGTTCTTCAATCCTGTGGAGCACGCCAATGGTCAGTCCTTTCTTGCACTTCGGACAGATTTTTTTCAGCTCCCTGCTTTGCGCTGGCTGCAGCCGCACATCACACGCGCGATGCCCGTCAATATGGTATTTCCCATACGCCGGGTCTGTCTCGATGGTCCCCATTATCTCCCTGTTGCGGATTGCCTGCACAATGGCTTTGTACGTCATCTTGCAGTCGAACAGCGTCGCTTCCCGTCCCATGCGCCATGGCCAATAACTATGGCTGTCAGAAAAGCTGACGAGTGAATACTCATCAAGTTCAGGAATGCGCCAGTTCATTGCGGGTGTTGATGAAATGCCTGTCTCGATTGCGTGGATATTCTTTGCCTGGTCTTCAAAACACTCTTTGAGGGAATCAAAGCCGCTCTCAGAGCCAAATACCCCGAACCATGGCGTCCATGCATGCGCTGGAATGACTTCAATGTCCTTGCTGATGCTGTGCATCATTTCGACAAATTCCGGGCATGGGATGCCGAAAATGGGCCGGCCATCATAATCCACGCGACCTCGCTTGAGGAGGGCTTCCGTTATCTGGTCAACGACATCCAGCGATGGTGCAAGCACCACATTGTGGATCTTTCTTCCCCTTCCGTTCCATTTGTAGATGAGGGAGATTTCTGTCTGGAGCAAAAAGGGGAATCCGGTATTCGTCGTGAGAATACCTCTTCCATCATCATGTAGTTTATTGCCAATTTCTTCCCGCCACTTCGGATGCGTAAAATCTCCCGTCCCGACAAGTGACAATCCTTTGAGTTTCGCGTAGCGTTCTATACTCTCAAAGACAAGATCCTTGCTTGTTGCACGTGAATATTTTCCGTGCATATGGAGGTCAGCGATAATCATACACAATCGCATCCTTCCTGTTATAAAAATCTATAGTTTCATCTGCTCTGCATAGAATGACAGGTTGATGAGTTCCTCGCTGATATCTTTCAGGTAGCGATATGCTTCCTCAAGTAGCTCTTTTGCTTCTGTCGGGGGTATATCCATTTTCTGTGGCACGTCAATGGCTTTCACCGGAACCGGGTCTTTGACAAAAAACCGGCTGTATTTCTCTAATAACCCCCGTATCACTGCCATATTTTTCCTTATACTGACGTTCACTTTGTGCGCCTGCAGCTTATAGAAGATATCCCCAATGTTTTCAAGCTTCTTGCTGATCAGGAAATAAGACAGGATGAATAATTCATGCTGCGTCCCTGACGACTGCAGAATCTGCCGATCACGCACAGAAAGGATGAGCAGCTTTGTCACCAGGTGATACAGTCGGTCAATTTCCTCTTCAGCGATGGTGAACTCCTCCCGGTTTTGCCTATCCACAATGTTATCAATCTCATCAATGAGGATAAGGCATATGCGGAAGAAAATCTGTCGGATGTCTATCTTATCATTCGCAAGCAGGACTTTGATATCAATCCGTTTCTGGTCCTCATAGATGATTTCTGCGCCCGTCATGTTCTTCAGGACACCCTTGATGCGCAATCTGCTCTGTGCCGGAATATCCTCCTGTGCAATAATCTGAACAGTCTGTGCGCCAAGATAATATGCAGAAAAAAGTATCTGTTCAATGTGGGGTGTATACTGCGTGAAGGGTAGTATAATCTCTTTCCTGGTCGCTTCCGTCTTTCTGCTCGGTGTCAGAAGAAGCGCTCCATCCTTTTCCTCAATGTAGAGCTCTGCCTGCTGTTTCAGCTTGTTCTTCTTCACCCATTCCTTTGGTAAAGACACTGTAAAAGTCATACCACCGATGGATTGTATTTTCCTCGTTTCGCCCATGTCCATTGGGCAGGCACCTAACTATATAATCCTTTTGCTCACTATATATTTTATGAAGGTCAATTATATATTCTCTCAGCCAAACCTCTGGTACATGAAAAGAGTCATACACTTTCTCATTCCAAAAGAGAAACGGTTTTACGACACCTTGCACCGACAGCTTGATTATTGTGCAGAAGCATGCAGTCTTGTCTGCTCAGAGAGTGCTGTACAGAAGTTTCAGACCATTACAAAAGAGAAGCACAAGCTCTTCAGCCAGATAGTCAACGACCTGCATGAGACGCTTGTGACGCCCTTTGACAAGGAGGACATTTATCGGCTGGCCCATGGTCAGGACAGGCTTGCGAATAAAATTATGGATTTGCATGTCCGGATGAAGCTTGCCCATACACAGGAAGCGACTCCATGGATACATCTGCTTCAGGAAGCGATGATCTATCTGAAACAGATGCTGTCCTCACTTGAGAAGAATGAGCATGTTTCCTCGTTCGTGCTCCGGGAAAAAGTGCTGCTTGCGCAGAGCATGGTTTATGATGAGATGGCTACTGAGAAAAATAAGTCTGCTATTCCGGAGCGATTCACCTCATGCCTTCTTCTCTGTGAAGACATCGCCGCCCAGTATGAGTCCATCGGTGTGAAGCATGCTTGATTTTTTTGTGGTTCTGGTCATAATTACTGCGTTAGCATTTGATTTCGGCAATGGATTCAATGATGCTGCAAATTCTGTGTCGACCATTGTGGCCACCCGCGTTTTGTCACCTCTCATGGCTGTAATGATGGCTGGCTTGCTGAACATTGCGGGTGCATTCTTTTTTGAGCCTCACGTTGCAGCAACTATTGGCAAGGGCATTGTCCAATCATCTCTGGTCAATCCGGCAATCATTTTTGCAGGGCTGCTTGGGGCGATTTTCTGGGTCTATTTCTGTACATATTACGGGCTGCCAATCTCGGGAAGCCATTCCCTCATTGGTGGACTAATTGGTGCTGTGTTTTTCGTTGAAGGGTCACGTGCTCTTGTGCTGAACGGCATAGGCAAAGTTGCGCTCTTTATTTTTCTTGCACCACTGCTTGGGGTGATTTTGGCGAAGGGCATTGCATTCACTGTCCTCTATTGCTGCATGGATGTCCCACCCGGAAGACTTCGTTCATCCTTTTGGTGGGGCCAGCTCTGTTCCTCGGCGCTCTACAGTCTCTCGCATGGTGTAAACGATGCACAGAAGACTATGGGCATCATTGCACTGCTGCTGTTCCAAACCGGTTATCTTGGACAGACGTTTTACGTTCCGTTGTGGGTCATTCTTGTTGCGCACATCACGATAGGTCTGGGCACCATAGCAGGCGGCTGGAAAGTCATCAAGACGATGGGCATGAAATTAACGCATCTTGCTCCAGTTGATGGCTTCTGCGCTGAGATTGGTGGAAGCGCTGTCTTGTTTGGGACTGCCATGGCGGGCATCCCTGTGAGCACCACGCATGTGATTGCTGGTTCCATTGTCGGCGTTGGCTCATTGCGTCGGACAAGTGCTGTCAGGTGGGGCATTGTCCGGTCCATTGTCTGGGCATGGATCATTACCATCCCTTGTGCAGCTTTTGTTGGTGGTCTATTCTCTTTCATTTTTGCAAACCTATAAAAGCCCCCGAAACTAGGTAGGTACAATGAAGAATCTTGAGATTGCCAAGCTCTTTTATGAGATGGCCGATCTGCTGGAGATGAAGGGGGTTGACTGGAAGCCGGCCGCCTTCCGTCGGGCAGCGCGGTCACTGGAGGCGTTGTCTGAGGATATAGAAACAGTCGCACAGAAAAATCGGTTGCATGAGATTCCGGGTGTGGGAGACAGGCTTGCATCCAAAATTATTGAGTATCTAGCAACGGGGAAAATAGATGAGCGGGAAAAACTGCTCAAGAGTGTCCCCAAGGAAATTACTCAGCTTATGCAAGTCCCCGGATTAGGCCCGAAGAAGGTGAAGGTATTGTTTCAGAAACTTGGCATTCATTCTGTTGAGCAGCTGCAGCAGGCAGCGAAAGAGCATAAGCTCGTCAAACTCGCGGGCTTCGGAGAAAAGACTGAGCAAAACATCCTGCGCGGTATAACTCTCTTCAAGACCGGCCAGGAACGCATGCTGCTTGGCCGTGCACATCCTCTTGCGCAATCCATTGTTGAGCGTCTGCAAAAGCGCAGGGAAGTGAAACAGATTGCAATCGCTGGTTCCATGCGCAGGATGAGTCAGGCTGTGGGAGACATTGACATACTGGTCACGTCGAACAAGCCAGGGCCCATCATGGACACCTTTACTACACTGCCGGAAGTCAAGGCAGTCCTTGCAAAAGGGTCGACAAAATCAACAGTGATACTCAATGCAGGCATTCAGGCAGATGTTCGTGTCATCCCTGAAGAGTCCTTTGGCGCTGCGCTCCAATACTTCACCGGGAGCAAGGACCACAATATCGCATTGCGGAACATTGCTATCAGGAAAGGATACAAACTATCTGAGTATGGGCTTTTTGACAAGAAAACCGGTCGGACTGTTGCGGGATCCACTGAAGAGGGGGTCTACAAGAAGCTTGGTCTTTCCTATGTTGAACCGGAAATGCGCGAGAATAGAGGTGAAATAGAGCATGCACAGCGTCGGAAGCTTCCATGCCTTGTGACCAAGGCAGACATCAAAGGGGACTTGCATATGCATACAACGTACAGCGATGGTGAACATTCTGTACGCGAGATGGTCACTGCTGCCGCGGCGCTCGGCTATGAGTATATTGCTATTACTGATCATTCGCCGCTCCAGAGGATTGCCCATGGTGTTGAGGAAGCACGGCTCCGGAAACAATGGAAAGAAATCGACAAAGCACAGGAGGAATTCCCCCAGATCCGTGTCCTGAAAGGGAGCGAGGTTGATGTAAAAGCCGATGGCTCATTGGATTACCCGGATCGGATTCTTAAGGAGCTCGATGTTGTCATTGCCTCAGTCCATCTCGGACAATCTCATGATAACACCGATCGGATTCTGCGTGCCCTCGATAACAGATATGTGACACTTCTTGGGCATCCGACGGGGAAACGCTATGGGTTACGCGAATCCTATCAGGTTGACTTGTTGCGTGTCTACAATGCTGCACACGATGCCGGTAAGTTTCTGGAAGTGGATGGTCAGCCCGAACGGACAGACTTGTCTGATACTGCCGTACGCGAAGCCATTGATGCAGGTGTCAAGTTGACGATAGATACCGATGCGCATTCAGTCGAGCAATTGCAGCGCTATATGTATTATGGCGTTGGCACTGCCCGTCGGGGCTGGGCAACAACAACCGATATCGTTAATACCCTGCCGCTGAAGAAATTTGAAAAAATCATTGCTCGGTGATACCCATGCCCCTGTTCAAGAAGAAGCCCCCTGCACCCAAACCCATCATCCAGCCGCAGCAGTCTCCCCTTTACACGATATCCAGCATTGAGAAACGCCTGGCACTGCTTCGTAGGCTTGAGAAGAAAATCATGGAGCGTATTGCGCGCTTTGAGAATAATGCTCTCGATCTTCAGCAGTATTCAGATGACACCATGGCTGAGATTCGGCGTGAGCTCGAGCAAATACGGGACGCTTACAAGGAAGTGCAAGGAGAATTCAAAGGCCTGATTAGGGCACTGTCATTAACTGCCAAAGCAGAGGATTTTGAAAAGACGAAACGTTTCATCGACCAATATGACCCTGCTCTGATGATGACCCGGAAGGAATTTCACGATGTGCTCGAGTAAAACTTAAAAATATCAGACTCCATAAGAAAGGCCATGGATAAGCGCTACTACACACTCACGGAAGCAAACAAGGCTGTTGCCAAAATCAAGCCGCGTCTCATCAAGATAGCAGCATTGATGCGTGGCTTGGGCATAATCGAGGATGTGACTGTCTCATTTAATGATGATTATCAGGCATATGTTCATGCCATCACTGTCGCAGAACAGTATTACAGGTATTCGCATGCGCTCTATAAGGAACTCCATAAGGTGCTCGAGTATGGCTGCATTGTCAAGGATGCCCGCATTGGACTGATTGATTTCTATGCCCAGCATAATGGCATGGACATTTTCCTGTGCTATCATCTCGGTGAAGAAGAAATAACGAGTTGGCATGAGCCTTCTGCCGGGTATCAGGGTAGAAAGTCTGTGTCGCTCTTACAATCATGAACGCAGTCCTTGCTGCTCTGAAGAAAGAATATCCTTCTGCAAAGTATTACCTGAATGTCTCAAGTCCTCTTGAGCTTCTTGTCGGCGTTATCCTGTCTGCACAGTGCACAGATGAGGTAGTCAACCGATGCATTGCGACGCTCTTCAAGAAATACAAGGCCGCGAATGATTACGTGGCTGCTCCTGTTTCTGACCTTGAAAAGGACATTTCCTCAATTACCTTTTTCCGGAACAAGGCAAAGGCGATTCAGGGAGCGTGCCGTGTATTATTGGAAAAGCACGGAGGCAAAGTGCCTTCAACCATGGAAGATCTTCTGGAGCTGCCCGGCATTGGGCGAAAGAGCGCGAATGTGATTCTCATCAATGGTTTCGATAAGATTGTTGGAATCGTCGTTGATACGCACGTCATCCGTGTCGCATACCGGTTAGGGTGGACAAAGAACAAAGATGCGGAAAAGATAGAGCAGGATTTGATGAAGCTCCTGCCGAAAGATGAATGGAAACGCATTACCTATCTGCTCAAGGACCACGGAAAGGCTGTGTGTAAAGCACCCGTTCCCTTCTGCAGCCAATGCGTCGTCTCCAGATGGTGCCCGAAACAGGGCGTGAACAAAGCGAAATATTTAAAAGTAGCTGTTGAGTTCGCACAGAAATGAGATCTAATGACGAATGGAGCGTGCTTAAAGAGAAACATCAAAAAGTCAAGAGAGACGCTCAGGCGCTGAGTAGAACGCCTCTCGAGACATTAGTCAAAGATGTTCACAATGATTACCGGGATGATGGCCAGCTTTTTGTGGAATTGGTCAATGGCTTTACCCTGTGTTATGCAACCCATGCTCCCGATCGAGTGAGTTGTGCA
This sequence comes from Candidatus Woesearchaeota archaeon, assembly GCA_016211195.1. Lineage (GTDB taxonomy): Archaea > Nanobdellota > Nanobdellia > Woesearchaeales > JAGVYF01 > JACQSS01. The sequence continues at coordinate 22,057 of JACQSS010000018.1, read as the reverse complement.
GTGCTTCCTTGGGGGTCGGTGATCCATTATCATTGGATGACTATTACCGATCACTCGCACCCATTTCTTGACAGCGATAACATTCATGATGCCACATTGAGAACCAAGAGACGTAAAAACGAGTACCACTATCTGGACAACCGGCCGACGACCAGTTGGCAGATTAAGCAGAAGTATCAAAACCAATGGAAAGAGTTCCATAGCAAAATACTTGCGCCACTGGATATCAAAGAAAACTATTCCCGCGACTGGCTTGGAGCTGCATATTTTGCAGGAGTTACGGGAGTTGGCATCAGCTCATTGCCCATAACGCTTCCACTGGCATTGGGAATGTATGCAGTGGATAAATGCCTTGGCACCAACAATCAGTGGGCTTACCAACTCGGATATGCGTCTCTCTTTTTCTCTGGAATTGGTCCATGGACGATGGCTCATCTCATCATGAAACCACAGCGCTATTATCGGATGCAGGGGAGAGACGAGCTAAAAAATGAAAATGCTGATAAACGGGTCGCGTTGCTCTTCACGCGGGATGACCATCCCCTTTTTGGATTACGGGTACCAGGCCCCCATGCGTTTGCAGAAGTGGGTATTCTTTTTCCTAGCGGGTTGTTTCTCCGTGAGGAGTCTGCAACAGATGCCAAACAAATCATTTATCCAGGATGGCCCCCTGAGCAGGATGAAACCTTTTTGGCAAGGGGCTTCCGGGAAGCAAAGTATTTTCTTGATGCTGATGAAGCGCTGACAAACAGAATCTATGATTCGTTTGCTGCCTATAAGAAAGAAATGGATGATGGGGAATACAATTGGGAAGTAACAACGGAATGGGTGACCATGATAGACCATATTCCATTCCTGAAAGCACAGGGGTTCATTTGAGCCCTTTGAGAAGTTTCCCTGCGCTCATTTTTTCCAGCACTGACGCAGTCTCTTTTGGCATATGCTTTTTCCATTCACTGCCATTTCTTATCCACTCCCGTATCTGCGTGGCATGAACGGTCTCTTTCTCAGGGGGCATGAATACCCAGTACTTGTGATTGAAGCAGTCGTATGTATACGGATTGCCGGAGACAAGAATCGTATTTTTGTCCATCTCTGTCACGATTTTTTCGACATGTGCTGCATAGTGTGGCGGGTCATTGATGTCCGGGATGTTGTAGATTGCATAGCGCATCCCAGTTGTTTCCAGAACTGGTGTCATCAGTGCCACGCGTTCTTCATATGTAAACGGGTCTTTCAGCGTCCTTCCTTTGGTGTGCGTGCCAATGCCAATAATGACTTTCGTGATACCTACCTTTTTCAATTGTGTGATGACATCCAGATGCCCGTTATGGAAAGGCTGGAACCGGCCGATAAAGAGCGCTTTCATGGTGCAATGATTTTTTTGTATTCCTTATAGCTCAGCTTCTCTACGCTCCTGATATATTCAGGGTCATATGCATGCGTCGCTGTACCAAATGCAGCCCGTGACCCGTACTCACGGCAATGGCTTGGGTCAAGTGTAAAGAGAACCCAGTTCTCATCTTCCTGAAACAGGATGGAATCAAGCCGTCCACATATCTCGTTCTTGTAGTACTCATCCGGTCCCTTCACTTCGACATGATTGTACCACACGAATCGCAAATAGTCCCCGATATGGTATTTGACATCTCCCATGGTCAATGTCGCGTCAAGGGTCAATTTCATGCCATCCCGTTTGATGCGCGTCTTATTGCTGAAAGCCAGATGTTCTCTCCCGCTCGGTTCGGTCACATGGAGCTGAAGCCCGTCTGTCACTTTCATGACGGTTACGAGTCTATCTTTCTTGACGATACGTTTGTTGATGTTCATCTTGTTTCCTATTTCGTGAGGTGCTTATATTCCTTGCTGCTGATTTTCTGTACTTTTTTGCACATGAATGGCAAAGCATACCGGAAATAGTCTGACGTATCCGACTGAAATTTTCCTTTGTAAGGTTTCGGTCGGTACCATGTCTGCCCGAGCTCAAGCGTCACTTGTGGTTTTTTCTCTTCTTCATAGATGATTGCTTGCACTTGCCCAATGATTTCCACATTGACTTTGTCAATACATAAATCACTGTCATTCGTGTAGAATCGGACATAGTCCCCAACGCTGTATTTTTGTCCGTCAAGAGTGATATGCGCGTCAATAGTCAGCGTCGCATCGCCATCCTTGATTGTCGTCTTGCCTGTAAAACGCAATGTTGATGTCGTCTTTATTTTTTGTTCAAGTCCCATGGTATCACCTTGTCAATTTCTCATATTCTCCCAGTGTCAGTTTGCGTGGATTCTTGATTTGATATGGGGAGAATTTCGTCATGAACGGGTGGCTTGCCGGGAGATATTTTTTTGTTCTGGGCGGCTTTTGCGATAAGTCATAATCATACTCATGCACACCGGAAAAAGTCAGACTGATTCTCTGGGTCGTTTGATTGTAGACGATTGTTTCCAGCTTGCCGATGAGCTCCATCCTTGTTACATGCCCTTCGCTCGCCTGCAGATCGAAATCATCATCACAAAAGAAATGTAGATAGTCTCTTATTTTGTACATACAGCCATCAAGCTCGAGTATGACAGAGAGTCTCAATGGCGGCGGAGCTTTTTCTGTGAAGGTTATGGTTGAGTCAATGGTATGGTCAATTCTCATGACTTGCTAAGAGGACAACATCCTTATGGACTTTTCGGCCATATTATGTACATTTCTCGCGATTGTCAGTATATGTCCTATATGCATCACCTTAATAGGACAAATATTCCTACCTATGCCCGGGTGGTTATCATCATAAAATATCTAGAACGACCTTATCGCAGGCAAGAGGAGTACGAGCAGCCAGTCATTGAGCTACCGCTTCCAGAACTGGAAGAAAAGAAGAAAAAAAAGGAAGAAATCTATAAGAAAAAAGAATTCCCTCTTGTTCCGGACATCTACGATGGCGTTGACATTACGGATAAGTTCGATATCAACAAAGAGAACACCTTCCAGATGTAATTCTGAGGAAGGCTACTCCTGCTAGCTGCATCCCAGCGTTGCACCACAATTGATGCACTTATGGCATGTGCCGTTTTGGACAGTGCTAAAGCCGCAGAGCGTGCATGGTGGGCCCCCCGCAATGACTTCCTGCTTTGTTGTTTCCTGTTTGACTGGTGTTACTACTGGCTTTTCCTGCATCCGCGCCTTTAGCTTGTTCACTCGCAGCTTGGCAGCATCAGGCTTGACCTGTGCGACGTCACTCCGGGCGAGATATTCCAGTGCAAGGACTTTGGCAACAAAGTCATACACTGATGTGCAGCTCTTAATGTATGGGTGGTCAGTAAACCCACTGGGTGCTGATTTGGTGTAGATGTAGGTGTCAACAAAATCCTCCAGCCCCCAGCCATGCTGCAGGCCCTTGGACGACGACACAGACCATGAATGCAATGCGTCCTTGAATTCAGAACCGTCTTTGAACATGTCCACGAAAAATTCGCCCAAAGTGCCGTCCGGATACTCACCAGTCCTGACAATCAGCGAATGGTCACCAATCTTTGCCTTGATGGTAATGCCTTCCCTGATGGATTCAAGCGCTTTTTTTCTGCCCCATGGTAATCCCTGTTCAGCCTCACTTGTTTTTGTATTGAGCGGCTGTGATTTCTTGCAGCCGTCACGGTACAATGCGATCGCCTTGATCCCCAGCTTCCAGGACTCCAGGTAGATATTTGCGACATCCTCAATCGTTGCATCTTCTGGCATATTGACTGTCTTTGAGATGGCTCCGGAGATAAATGGCTGGCATGCAGCCATCATGCGGACATGGCCCATAGGTGCAATAAACCGCTTTCCGTCCCCAGCCTTGTTGGCGCAGTCAAACACTGCATAATGCTCCTGTCTGAGGTGCGGTGCACCTTCAATGTGGCCATGACCATTGACTATCTTCTCTAATTGTGCAACGTCCTGCGCTCCTGCAGCACGGAGTAATTTTGGCGACACACCTTTCGTCATATCAGTCCATCGTTTCTGGTGCTCAATGTAGACCTTTGCAAGCCCAATATCTTCATCAGTGAATCCGAGCTTCCTGAACTGTTTCTCCATCTCCGGAGAAAAACTCCGCGTCCCAAGCATATACGTCGTGATGTCTTGAACCTGCTTGTCATTGTAGCCGAGGTTGCGCAGTGCGATAGGGACACTTTGGTTTATAATCGTGACATGTCCACCTCCGGCCATTTTCTTTGTTTTCACAAGCGCGAAATCCGGTTCAATGCCGGTCGTGTCGCAATCCATCAATAATCCGATAGTGCCTGTTGGCGCAATCACTGTTGCCTGTGCATTCCTGTAGCCGTGCCGCTCCCCCAATTCCACAGCCTCGTTCCATGCAGCCCGTGCAGCATCACCCAGTTCCTTGGGGCAGACACCGATATTCCCCGTCGAGTCACGATGCATTTTCATGACCTCAAGCATCGGTGCCTTGTTTCTCTCGTATCCGGTAAAGGCACCCCTCCGTGCAGCTATTCTGGCAGACTGTGCATAGGCGCTTCCTGTCATAATTGCAGTGATCGCTGCGCCCATGGCTCGTCCTGTATCACTGTCATACGGAATGCCATTCACCATGAGCAATGTTCCAAGGTTTGCATAGCCAAGTCCCAGCGGCCTGAAATCATGGCTGTTCTGTGCAATCTTGTCTGTTGGATATGATGACGCGTCGACCAGTATCTCCTGTGCCAGAATGAACGTCTCACACGCATGGCGAAACCGCCCGACATCAAAAGAACCATCATCTTTGAGGAACTTCATCAAGTTAAGTGATGCAAGATTGCATGCACTATCATTGAGAAACATATACTCGCTGCATGGATTGGATGCATCGATGCGGCCTGTTTCCTTAGACGTATGCCACTTATTTATGGTCGTGTCAAACTGGAGTCCCGGATCTGCGGATTCCCATGCGGCCTTGCAGATAAGACCCCATAAATCCCGCGCCTTGCACTCTTTTGCTGTATTGCCCGTCGTGCGTTCTTTTGTTGTCCAGACACCATTGGTCATGACCGCGCGCATGAAATCATCTGAGATGCGCACAGAGTTATTGGCATTCTGTCCCCACGCGTGCTGATATGCCTCACCTTCCATATCCGATGAATAACCTGCCTTTACCAGTGCATCGACCAGTTGCTCTTCCTGCGCCTTGAGCGTAATAAAAGATTCAATCTCGGGATGGTCAATGTCAAGGATGACCATCTTTGCTGCCCGCCGCGTCGTGCCGCCGCTTTTGATTGCACCGGCCCATGCGTCATAGCCCTTCAAAAATGACATCAACCCAGATGATTTTCCGCCACTGGATAGCTTTTCTCCTGCTCCCCGGATTGTCGAAAAATTCGTCCCAGTCCCAGAGCCTCCTTTGAAGAGCATTACTTCTGCCTTCTGCAGATCCATCATGCCTTCAAGACTGTCCGGCGCTGAGAGAATAAAGCACGCAGAGCATTGTGGGTGCTCATAGGTGTTGTTCACTTTTTCAACTTTGTTCGTTGCGGTATTCCAGTAATAATTGTGCTTGCTGTCACCAGTGATGCCATAGTGCTGGTAATGGCCCATGTTGAACCAGACCGGAGAATTGAATGCGCCATATTGATTGATGAGCATATGGCTCAATTCTGCTTCGAACGTCTCTGCTTCCTCTTTTGATGCAAAATAGCCCAGCCGCTCCCCTTCTGTGCGGATTGTATTGCTGACACGGTTTACCACCTGCCGTGCGCTCACTTCACGGCCTGTCCGCGGCACCCCCTTCTTCATGAAGTACTTCTCCGCGAGGATATCGGTTGCCAACTGTGACCACGATGAGGGGACTTCAACGTCTTTTTGCTCAAATTTTATCTGGCCATCACGGCCAAGAACACGCGACTCACGCTTTTCGTACGTGACACCGTCTAATGGGTCTATGCCCCGCTGTGTATACACCCGCCTGACCAATTCCTCTTTTTCCATCCCGCATCACCCTCTTTTATACTACAATAGGTTGTAGTTGTCTCCCCGATAAACCACAACCTATTGTGCTTTTATTGGTTCTTGCGCTATTTAAGTTTTATGGCGCCCCAAAGGATGCATTGGCTTTGTGGAAAACAATTACAATGCTCTTTCGGGATCAGGCAGCGGTGTCTTGTCGCTGATAATCCGCTCGACATCCATGCTTGTCCGGTACTGGTGCCATAGCTCATCCACTTTCTTGAACAGGTGTTCTGTGTCCTTTTCCGACCGGTTATATGTTCCTTGTCGGGTCCAGACACGATCTGGCACAGCATCGCCATTGCTATCCACTACTTGCACATATCCTCGAAATGGCCGCGCAATACTCATCATGTCCCACGTCGGGTAGTGGCGATAGGCGACGTATACCCATGGAAGCTCACTCTTGGTAATAATTGTCTCGTCCCGTTTCCTTTCCACACCACTTGCTGCATAATTTACTACAGCACATGTGCCGATGACACCGGCAGTGTAGAGCAATCCTATTTTCAGAACATTTTTTGCTAATCCCATTTTCTTCCCTCCTATTGGAGCGGAACGTGGGGCTTGGTGGTTTATATTTTTTGAGAGTACTTCTTGCGTGTCGTACTGGGGTAGGTGACATCCGCTGCAATCGAACTCTACATCGTGTGGATCAAAATTAAGAAGTACACCCATGAGTACTCATCCCGGTAGGGTCATGTGCGATAGATAGTCACTGCTGAGAGAGTTTGCTCCAAGCCCACCCCAGTCTTTTCCCGCTGCCCGGCTAACGCCGACATACACATCAATATGCCACCAGTCGGATTCCATGCCCGTAATCCCTCCCCCAATATCCTTGGGTTTTACTTTGATGTACTTATTGCTAGAAATAAATTTTTTGGTTTGAGGGTCAAACGTCAGCAGACGCAACCATAACTCTTTATTGTGGTAATTCTTGTAAGCTTGCTTCGGGACTGCGATAAATCCCCTATCCAGGGGGCCATCTGCACGGTCCTTGCCGACTCCCCTGATGGCTGTCGCTGTGAGCGGCTCCTCCCACAGACCTCCATCTTTGTAATAAATATGGAGCAGTTTTCCGTTATAACATTCAATGCCGCTGCCTTCCTGGGTAACACAGCTTTCAAAGCTCCGCTTTTCTTCATGATCGCCATTGAGACATGTGTAATACCATGTTGTGTCAACTTCAATAACTTTCCCCTTGGGCGGCTCCTGCCCTTGCCAATACACCCAGTCACTAATCCCCTGATTAGCAACCCTTTTCAGGCCTTCAACGCCTCCGACAGGGCATGGTTGCTCTGGCACATTGACACAAACAGAAGAAATGTCTGCAGCGGCACGACCAGTTAAACGGGAAAATGCAGAGCAGTCCACGTCCTGAAAGGGGGGATTACCCTCACACAGTGCCAGTTTTTGTTCCAGATTGGCTATTACCTTACCGGTAATGGGTGGTGCTGGATTGCTGACTTGGTACTGAGCATTGTAATTCTGTAACGTCATCTCTGCCTGCGCTAGTGCATGGTTGCGCAAAGAAAGGTCCTCCGCAGAAAGCGATGGCGCGGTAGCGAATGCTGCATCGATGCGCTGGTCAGCAGCTGCACAATCAGGAGCGCAGATGCCGTTCTGCTCTTTTGTGCCCTGTGGACAGACACACTGTCCATTTTTTTCAACAAAAGACTGTGGGCAGACACATTGTCCATTTTGTCCGATGAACGGCTCCTTGCAGACGCAAGTTCCTGCCTTCTCGACGTATTTATCTTTACAGACACATCTGCCGTCATGCTCAACAAAAGGGTCAGCGCATTTTTGCTTTTCATAGAAATAAGTAATCTCACCAATGCATGCGCCGTCAAATAGGACTGATATTGATCCCCCGTAATCGTAAAACTTTTCTGTTGCTGTCCTGATTGTGTATATCTGAGGTGGTGAGACTATCACAAAATACTGCGGTCGATAATCCGGTGGTGCAGATTTTGTCTTTGATGTGACGACAACCTGTTCCCTGTTTGCAATCCAGCCAACATGCGCGCTTAAAGCGGGCGTATAATACTGATAGCCTTCCTGAACAAAGGAACCCGTACCATGCATGCCAAGTACTATATCTTCGCCCTTGCGGACAATCTCGGGTGGCTTGTCCCAAGTAACGGATAATGACCATCTCATCTTGTCTGGCTTGGGTGGACTGATACTGGTCCCAGGATTATTTGCGTAGGTGATGCTGGTATCAGTCAGTGTGCACTCTTGTGTCCGTGTAAGGAAATTCTTCTCTACTTTTGTCAACTTATAGAGCTCCTGTGCAGAGCCTACTGATGCAAACAGCAGGAAGATGGACACCAAGAGGGCAGCTTTCATGTTAATGTGATCCCCGCAACGCACGATCCCGGCTGGCGGATAACACACCGGTTGTCTGTACTCTGGAATTTTGCACAGATAAAGACATACTCTTTATACGGCGCAGTATAGAAGGCGCTGACTTTTGTCTTATCTATTTCAAGGGCAGGTGTAAATCTCCCCCCCTGTCCATCATCTGCCCACGTTGGAACTGAACAGGGCATCGGTTTCCCATCTTTACCAACACACAGGGCAGTTATTTTCTGCTGGCCGCCCCGCCTCATCCCTGAGGGGAATGGATCAAATGAACAAAGCGCTACAGGACCCTGTATTTTCACTTGCCCCGTGCATGCAAGCTGACTCCCGAAATGGACATCGATGTTCCAGTTGCCTTCTTTCTGCGCAGTGAATGTCGTCGATGCGTGCGGCGTACCTGTGATCGGTGTAAATTGTCCAGCTACCTCAGGATTCCCGATGGTATTTCTTGTCGAAAGCCGCATTTCAGGGCAGGCTGTTGCCTTCTGTACTATGTCAAGGCAGTTAATAGTGAATATCTTCTGTTCACCAAGCCCCATGACCGCATTTTCCGGCTGCACTTGGCAGTTGGTGGCAGGTGCTATGATGGTCACCGTCGCTGTGCAAGCTATTCCCAGACCAGTCACTTTTATTTCTTCTTTGCCCGGCTTCTCGGATTGATAGGTGGCTTTACTTCCCGAAGGGCTAACCACACCAAATTGGGCAAACCACTGGAGCGTTGGGCATGACACCTCCCTTTCTCCTTCATAACATTTTGCCATAATGGTCGCTGGAATGCTCCTATGCAATTCGGCAGGTGCGTTGAGCACGCAGCGCGGCCCGGCAATGGTCGTAAGATAATTCTCAAAGCTTATTTTACCGGAAAGCGCTCGCAGTGCGACATCCGCTGGCACATCGAGTGCTCCATTTGGAGAGTGAAGAGAAATTTCATGTGCATAGGGAAAACTGGCCATAGCAGCCAACGTCAAATACCCCATATCCTGTTTTGGTAAGGCAGGCACAGAGACAGTGACCTTGTCTGGTGAAGCGTATACTCTGTATGAAAGGGACGTGCGCCACCGTTGCCCAACAAACTCCTGGAAGCGTAAATAGCCATGTGCTATAGTTTGTCGGTTGCCTCGATACTCGGGAACAAATGATAATGTCCCGCCGTCCCTAAGAAAGAGAACATACGCCTGCCCTGGAAAGAGGAACTCAGGTAATGACCCCTCATCTCCAAGGATGTATTCGCCTTTGCCAAGCCGTGACTCTCCAATAATGACACTCGTTGCGGGAAGCGGTTCTTTACCCATTGGGCTAATGAAATTGTATCCTTTTTGGAGCATTGGCGATGCACTGCTTGGACCATTAAAGGTGATTACCCCTCCCGCACCAGCTTCTAGCCAATAAGCAATGCCTCCCTGGTACGGAGGCATTGTTTTGATCCATTTGCCGTCATATCTAAACAGCGTATAGGTGAACGGGGCATTTGTGGTTTTGTATGTCTGGGGCAATCCGATAAGATTCCAGCCCGGCAGCACAGTAATACTGTACGTCCCTGATTGCGCTACTGCCATAGGTGTCAGGAGCACTAAAAGAACAATCAATAAGCGCATGGGTTTTCTACGGTCTCATTCTTAATAAGCTTTGCTAGCATCGTCCTCAATCGTCACTGCTTTTTCATCTGCTGCGAGCCGCTCAGCACTAGTGATTCCGACTACTGGTTTTCCGTAGTGCTGTTATGTCCGTCTCAGCAACGTCAATGCTTTTTCATACGATGCCTTAGTGCAGAATTGCCTAATGTGCTCTTCTATATTTTCTGTGTACACACGCAGTCCAGACCCGAAATGTTCTGTCAGGTCATTGCACATGGGCGTATCTCTGCGGTCCACTGTTTTGCCCAGCCCAAGCAGCTCGAAGGAGTACAACGTTATCGGCCCATCTACCTTTTGCCAATCACCAAGGTAGCCTCTCTGGAGATGATATGGTGTCTGAATGATGATGTGGCCATTTGTGACGTTAAACGTGATGCCCCGCGATTCTCCCATGCGGAGAATCCGCTCAATGCCGATGAACATTGGGTCGATATAGTCCGGTGCAACAATGCCTGGGCAGCCTCTGATTTTCTCTTCCTCATTGACGACGAGCACAAGGTGCTTTCCAGAGAGCTGTGCTTGCAGTGCACGGTAGGGTTGCGTAGCTTCCTCAGACAATGTCCCATGGTAGATAATGGTAAAATCCCGCACCACATCACCGGTCGATTCACCATACCTGATGCGTTCCATTAAGACCCGCAAAGCTTCCTTTTCCTTCTTTTTTTGGTCCTCAGCACCTTGCTGGTAGTTGCGTATTTCATCAATCAGATCATGCAATGCCATATTTCCACCCCTGATGGCTGCGAGGAGTGACTCTATTTAATGCGTTGTAACCACAGAGCCGTTACGGTTGTAGCTAATGGTTTTATCCAAAAAAATGCATCGGCTCGGCTTATGCTGTGCACCGCGACGAGCGGTTCCCTCCCGGATGGGGCTTCCCCTTCCGCTGAACTCATCGTTCGTGCTGGAGCATCACAAAATTGATGCCTATCTTTTAGGCAATGGGGCCTATTGGAAAGTTCTTTCGCCATCGCTTCATGGTCATCGGTTCGCATGTAACTCCCCATAGTAAAGGCAAAAATTCCTCTTGCAATTCCCTTTTTGCTTGCTCGAGTAACGAGTCAATGCTCATAGAATTGATGGCCATCGTGAAATTTTCAATGGCGCCTGGCAATGCAAATCTTAAAAAAGAAGGTCTGCACCCGCCCATGCATGCGATACAGCACCCTTGTGGATTGCTATTGCCGTCTGGAGAAAACGCCCAAGCGCCTCGCTAAGGTTGCTGTGCTTGCACGCTTTCTTGAAGAAACTCCGGCCGATGAAATCGAGCAGGTCATCTTGTTGCTGCAGGGCACTGTCTTTCCCGCATTGGAAGAGAGAAAGATTGGGGTTGCGGCAAAGCTCGTCAGCCGCGCGATCGCGCTTGCCACGGGCAGGAGCAATGATGAAGTGGAGGCAACATGGAAACAGACGGGTGACCTTGGTGACACGGCTGCGCAGTTAGTCTCAACAAAAAAACAGCAGACACTTTTTGCACAACGTATTACTGTCTCCAAGGTCTTTGCCAATATAAGGAAACTGGCAGAGATTGACGGTACAGGTTCAACGGATACCAAGGGCCAGTATATAGCTGAATTGCTTACCAGTGCCGAACCCGCAGAAGCATGTTACATCGTCCGGTGTGTGCTTGGGGATATGCGGGTGGGTGCCGGGGAAGGGTTATTGCGTGATGCCCTTGTCTTTGCCTATTACCCGAAACTTGTGCAGTTAACCGTGGAATGTATCGTCTGTCACGCACAGCAGCCCGTGCTGCCGCAATGCGTGTTTTGCAACGGGGAGCTTGTCCAGACCAAAAAGGGGAGAGTTGCATCTGCAGAGAGCATCGTAGAATTGCCACTTTCAGACATTGACATGATTGACGCCTCTACTGAAAAGGTAGCACGAGATATCCAGAATTCTTTCCTGTCAGCTGTGCAGGAAGCGCTCGATATCTTCAATGACTTGCCGCTTGTTGCACGGCGTGCGCGGATGCGGACAGTGCATAAACTGCTTGATTCTGGTCTCGTGCCTGGAAAACCCATTAAAGTGATGCTCTTCCAGAAGGTTACGTCTCCGGAGGAGGCATTTGCCACAGTCGGCACACCCGCAGCAGTCGAGTTCAAGTACGATGGTTTTCGTTTACAGATTCATCGGAATGGTGACACTCTAAGGCTCTTCACGCGGCGACTTGAAGATGTCACTGCCCAGTTCCCTGATGTTGTTGATATCGCACGGAGCCATATCCGGTCGCACGATTACATTATTGATTGCGAGGTCGTGGGCTTTGATGCCCAGAAAAAACAGTTCACCCCATTCCAGGACATTTCCCAGCGCATCCAGCGCAAGTATGATGTCCACACCATGAAGAAAGAGGTACCTGTGCAGCTTATTCCCTTTGATGTCATGGAACTGAACGGACAGACAATGTTGCGGGTGCCGTTTGTTGAGCGGAGAACGCTGCTTGCATCTGTTGTCCATGAAGAGGAGACACTCATTGAACTGGCGAAGCAACTTGTTACTGATAAGGCAGATGAAGCGACAGAATTCTATAAGCTTGCTCTTGGTCGAGGGACTGAAGGAGTCATGGTCAAATCATTGACTGCCCCCTACAAACCGGGTGCGCGCGTCGGCTACGGTGTGAAAATAAAACCAACGATGGATACGCTGGATTTGGTCATTGTCGGTGGCGAATGGGGTGAGGGCAAGCGTGCAAGCTGGTTGTCTTCCTTTACTGTTGCATGTCGCAGTGAGACGGGCGACTACCTTGAGATGGGTAAAGTGGGGACTGGATTCAAGGAAAAGGGTGATGGCCTAAGTTTTTCAACGCTCACCGAGCAACTCAAACCATTCCTTGTTAAGGAAGAAAGGCGGGAAGTGCACATCAAACCAATGCTGGTCCTCGAGCTTGCATTTGAAGAAATCCAGCGCAGTCCATCGTATTCATCAGGCTTTGCACTGCGTTTTCCCCGGCTCGTGCGGCTTCGTACTGACAAGGCTGCACAGGACTGTTCTCCGCTCTCCTATGTGCAGCGTCTGTATGATGAGCAAAACTAATTTGGGTGGCATCATTTTTGTGATGCAAAACCTTTATATCTGTGCACGGCTAGGTATAACGGATGAATCTCCGCAAACTGCTGCTGGCTGGATTTGGGGCAACGACACTGTATATGGGTACTGCACTGTATTACGACAACAGGAATATGGACACTTTTCTTGAAATGCACAAGGATGTCACTAACTATTTGTATCTACAGCAGTACCAGCAGACTATTGACTACGTGCTGCAATCGTATGATGAGCATGTCGCTAACGGTCTTGAGGGAACACAGAAGGACGCTGCCCAGAAAGTGGTCAATGACTTGGGCTTGACGCTTGTGCATCTCGAACAGCAAAAACAGCTTTATGGTCAACTCGAACCGCAGCTCAATGAATGGAGTGGGCTGGTGCGCAAACGGAAATCAGATGAAGGTCTCTTTTATGCTTCTCTGGTTGGTGTCTCCATTCTCCTTCTGCTTGGAACTGGAAAGCCTGAAGAAAAGAAGTAAAGTATAAATAGCTGATTTGTCTGTCGGTATCTATGAAAAAAGAGCTGTTTCTCTTTCTGCTTCTGAGTGTGCTGCCTGCCATGGGCATCACGGGATATCAGGCAGCTAGTCCTGATGTACCAGTCGCTGCTGGATGGAATCTGCTCTCATTTCCTGTACAAATTGCAAAGACCGAGGCACTTGGTGCGTCACTACCAGCTGTTTTCCAATTCAGTGGAGGAAAATGGGAACGTTTTACTGGTGATACCTTCCAGCCAAACAAGGGCTATTTCATGGACTTTGAGAAAGCGTCTGCGGTAAAGATACCTTCTGCGGTTCAGGCACCCATCATTCTCCAGCCCAATTGGAATGCAATGGGGGTTTCTGCATCAATGGCAGTACGTGATATTACTGTCCAAAACAGTCCTGTCGTGTTCTATGGCTTTCTGGATGAATGGGCGCCCGTAGAGACATTGTCTCTAGGCAAAGGCTATCTGGTGAACGCAAAGGATGGTGGTGAGATGGTCTATACAAAACCATTCACTGGAGATAACTTTGATGATGGTGATTATACAAAGAATCCGGAGTGGAAGATAACATTGGTGCCAGGCCAACAGGAAAGAGAAGTCAGGAGCGGCTGGCTCTACGGTCGGAATGTTTTGTTTTCTGTACCCAGCAAGCAAGCATTTGGGACGTGGAGTTTCACTTTAATTCCAACGATTTTAAAAGATAATATGCTTTTTAGCAGGATGGCAAGAGTATATTTCATTGCATCCGAGCAGGATATGATTACATCCATGCAGCAAAATGGATATTATCTGCACCTTGATGCCCAGAATCAACCAAGTATCGTGAAAGTGAAGGCTACACAAGAGGAGACGATTCCTCTACAGAAAGTTGGGGAAAGTACCGTGCGCCAGGAAGAGCAGCTTTTGCACTTGGAGCCAAGGATGTCATATTTTACCTTTGTTGCTCCGGTTAAGCTAACCCGTACGCTAGGAAAATTCACTGTTGAGTATGGCGGCAAGAAATTTGAAGGCATCGACACTGAGCCAATCATGACGTCCACCTATCTTGTTGTAACGGGAGATGTGTTCCCGGTGGCCCAGCGAACGCAGCTTGGTACGACCACGGCTCAGTTTTATATTGACAACATTAAACTCATCCCACGCTCATCATAAACCTTTAAATAACCATTTCTTTTCAGGGCGTCCATGCCCACAGATAAAGACATCAAGAAAGAATTCAAACTCAAGGCGTCCAAGACACCGGAAAAGTATTATGCGACTGGTGTCCTGAAAGGGGAAGGCTTCATGCGCAGGCAATGTGCCTGTGAAACATTCTACTGGACAGTCAATGCTGACCAAGAGACATGCGGTGATCCTGCGTGTTCTGGCGGGTTCCGTTTTTTTGACAAGCCGCCAGCGAAGAACAAGATGGATTACATCGAAGTCTGGCAGAATTTCTCAAAGCTCTTTAGCAAGCTAGGATATACTCCTATCAAGCGGTATCCGGTCACTGCACGCTGGAGGACTGACACTGATTTTGTGCAGGCATCTATTTATGATTTCCAGCCATTTGTCGTCTCAGGAGAAGTTGCTCCTCCGGCAAATCCTTTGGTTGTTCCGCAGTTCTGTGTGCGCTTCAATGATATCGACAATGTCGGCATCACGGGTGCACATTACACGGGCTTTGTCATGATCGGCCAGCATGCCTTCATGCCAAAAGACAAGTTTGACCAGCCGAAATACTTCAGTGATATCAAGACCTGGCTCAACAAAGGGTTAGGGTTACCTAACGAGGAGATTACGTTCCACGAAGACGCATGGGCTGGTGGCGGAAATTTCGGCCCGAGCATGGAATATTTTTCTCGTGGCCTTGAATTGGGTAATCAGGTCTATATGCTTTACGAGGTCACTCCTCAGGGACCGAAAGACCTCAACCTCAAGGTATTGGATATGGGTATGGGGCATGAACGGAATGCATGGTTTACCCAAGGCACCAGCACCAGCTATGAGACAACGTTTCCTACTGCCTGCAAGAAACTCTATGCTGCAACGGGCATAAAAGTAGACAAATATGTTATGCAACGGTTTCTGCCATACGCGTCATACCTGAATGTTGATGAAGTGGAGAATATCGACAAGGCATGGCAGATGGTCTCTGCAAAAATGAAGATGGATACAAAGCTTGTTCGTGATACGGTGCAGCCGCTTGCAGCGTTATATTCGGTAGCAGAGCATACGCGGAGCCTTTTGTTTGCCCTGAATGACGGTGCATTGCCCAGCAACGTGCGTGGCGGATATAATCTGCGCGTCATCCTCAGGCGTGCATTATCTTTCATCGACCACTACAACTGGGATGTGCACCTTGCAGATGTTGCCCAGTGGCACGCGGACTATCTCAAGCCGCTGTTTCCCGAATTGTCTGAGCATCTCAATGATGTGCATAAAATTCTTGATGTCGAGAAAAGCAAGTATGAGAACACAAAACAAAAATCACGGATTGTTGTCCAGCGTCTCCTTGCAACTAAGGAAAAAATCACTGATGATAAGCTCCTCACGCTGTACGACAGCCAAGGTATTTCGCCAGAGCTTATCCACGAGGAAGCGGAAACGATGGGCACGACTGTGAAAGTTCCCGAGAACTTCTATGCGCGCGTTGCAGAGTTACACCAGAAGCAGGAAGCTGCAGAGAAGGAGGAAAAGGAAATGCTTCCACTGGATGGCATTCCTGATACAAAGGCGGTCTACTATGAAGATTACAAGAATCTCTCCTTCTCAGCAAAAGTGCTGAAAATAATGGGTCAGCATGTTGTGCTTGACAGGACTTATTTCTATCCAACTTCAGGTGGTCAGGATTACGATACGGGTGTCCTCGGCGGCCAGCGTGTCGTTGATGTGTTCAAACAGGGGGGAATCATTCTCCATAAACTTGCAGACGCCCCTACGTTCCGTGCAGGGGATTCTGTTGCTGGTGAAATAGATCGTGTGCGCCGGTTCCAGCTTGCTCAACATCATACTGCCACGCACATCATCAATGCGGCTGCAAAGCGCGTGCTGGGCAATCACATTAATCAGGCAGGCGCGCGGAAACAGGAAGAAAAGGCCCATATTGATATAACCCATTACCAGAGCCTCACCGATGACGAGTTACAAAAGATTGAAGATGAAGCAAATCGGATTGTGCAGGAGGCCATTGCAACTCGTCTGAAATTCTATCCACGGACAGAAGCAGAACAACGGTTCGGCATGCGTATCTATCAGGGTGGCGTCGTGCCCGGCAAGGAACTGCGCATTGTTGAAATCCCAGAGGTTGATGTCGAGTGCTGCGGCGGGACACACCTCCACAACACAAAAGAAGCAGGACGCATAAAGCTCCTCAAGAGCCAGAAGATTTCTGATGGAATTGTCCGTATCACATTTGTTGCAGGCAGCGCGGCGTCAAAGAAAGAGCATGATACCTCCGGAGCGCTCAATGACGTTGCGACGTTGCTGGATGTTCCGGCACAGCAGGTGCCTGCACGTGTTCAGGAACTCTTCGAGAAGTGGAAGCTTGCTATGAAAGCAGCAAAGAAGAAACAAACGGTGGACAGCAAGCAATTGGCATTGACGAGCGCAGAAACCTATAATGGTGATGCACTGCAACGTGCTGCTGAAATTCTCAAGACACAGCCAGAGCATGTCCTCAAGACTATCAAGCGATTTCTTGCTGAGCTTGAGGAATGCAAAAAGCCGAGGTAATCTTTATATACTCAAAAATAGACATTCTTGTGCATGTTCGTCAAACCCAAACCACTGCGCAAGGGAGATACTATCGGTATCATCGCACCAGCTTCACCGACATTTGACCGGACGGATTTGATGCGCTCAATCCAGGTCATCAAGGATTGGGGTTTCCGGTGCAAGCTCGGCAGGAACGTCAACAAGAAGCACGGCTATCTCTCTGGCAAGGACTGGGAACGTGTCGAGGATCTCAATGAGATGTTCCGTGACAAGGGCGTGCGGGCAATTCTCTGTTTACAGGGAGGCTATGGATCAATGCGGCTGTTGCCTTACATTGATTATAATAGTATCAGGAAAAATCCTAAGATCTTTATTGGCTATTCTGACATCACTGCGTTGCATCTTGCCATCAATAAGTTAACCGGCCTTGTGACGTTTCATGGGCCATCTATGGTCGGTCTTGCACCGCCGTATCTTTCCAAGTACACTAAAGATTACTTGTTCCGTGCGCTGACAAAGAAGAAACCCATTGGCCAGATAAAGCCATCACCTGATGATCCGTGGGTGTGGACTATCACGCCGGGCAAAGCGCAGGGCGTGCTCGTGGGGGGCAATCTGTCGCTGATCGCTGCATCGTTGGGGACGCCTTATGAGATAGAAACGCGTGGAAAAATTCTGTTCCTTGAGGAAGTCGATGTCGAGCCGTATCACTTTGACCAGATGCTCACACAGCTGTTGCTTGCAGGAAAATTGAAAGAGGCGAAAGGGATTGTCATTGGTGAATGTGTCAGGTGCGTCCCTGCTGATTTCCGCCCGGGCTATTACTCCTCGCTCAGCATAGAAGACGTGCTGGTCGAGATTGTCAAACCATTAAACATTCCCGCAGTCTATAATCTGCCCATTGGCCATGGCGATCATCGTGCGACCCTGCCACTCGGTGTCATGGCGACGCTTGACGCTGGGAAGGGAAAGTTAATCGTGACTGAAACTGCGCTGAGTTAGTTTTATATAATCTGGTCTCGTCACCAGCCTCCATGCCCGATGAGAAGCCCATTACTGCGCTTGTCAAATATGCTGACGTCCAGCGCCAGTTGGATGGAGCAGCCAAAGACGCTGTGACACGAAAGGAACTTGTAGATATTCTAGAGAATGAATTCGGGCTCCCGAAGCTATTAGTGCGTCATCTGTTGAAGGATGGTGTGCAACTGACCATTCCGTATGAGGCCACTAACATTGAGCAGATGGTCAGTGATACCTATGCGCTCGCCCATGTCATGAAAAAACAGCCGGGACGAATTGTCAGTATGCTTACACTTGATGCACCGGCCAAAGACATTCTTCATGAAGCAGTCGGGCTTGAAGCTCATTATCGCCATCAGTTGGAGCTTGCAGGAAAAAAGGAGACGCATGGCAAATGGGGGGGCTACTATGGTTCGATAGCTGCGGTTAGTTCTAGTGCGTGTCTTTTCATGCTCCTACCCGGTTTGGAGATTATCACTGCTGGTCTTGTTGCAGTTGTCGGCGGCACGACTGTTGGTTTGTCTGTCAAGGAAGCGGTCGACAAGGTCGAGGCATGGTACAATGAACAGCATAAACGATGCCACCAAAAGAATACGCATGCAGCGGAAGGCTCCAAGCGGGATGAGGAAATGAAAAACCTCCAACAACGGCTTGACCATTATTATCTCTCCAAAAAATGAACCCAATCTATACAGATGAGGAAGCGACAGCGCTGATTCTGAGGGCTCAGGAGGTTGCTGAAATCTACTGGCAAGCCAAGGAAAAGGACCCAAAGTTTACGCACGCGGATGCGGTTGCATTCTATGAACGGCGTGAAGCTGCAAAGCGTGCCGCGATACTGGGAAAATCCCTTGAACAGAAGCTGGAAGAACCCTCACCAATGGGTGATGTCTTTGTCACAACAGCCAGTGCCATCAATGCTGTGGGCTCATGCGTCACGAAAACAGGGAGCAGCCTCTTCTATGAAGCAATAGTCGGATCATTGCCCGAACGGTACAGGAAGTATCTGTGCCAAAAGGGAGAGATTAAGGAGAAGAATGCTGTTTCTGAATCGGTGGGAGCTGAATTTGCCATTGGTGCACTGCTCAGTTTTGGTGGCGTGCTTGCAGGAAGCACGCTTGTTTCTCTTGCGAGTGTTTATCTTCTTTTAGAAGGGATTTGCCGAGCGGTAGCAGCTGAAGAAGACAAAGCATTGCCCTCGCTCCTCACAAAAGTGCCCTGTGTGCTCCTTGAACGCAAGTATGGGGACCTCCTCCATGCACCGGAGACAAAGGAGATTGCCCTGCAGAAATATCTTGATCCGAACGCAGACAAGCTTCCGGAATTGCCAAAACAGGACATCCTGTTCATCGAAGAACCCAAGCAGTTGGTACGTTACGAGCGTCAGACCTGCACCTTCGCCGGGCTTGATGGCCTCCGCGATGGGGAATTGGTAACAAAGTTAATGGACTACGGAGAATTCAAGGAAGCCACGCACTGGTGGTACTTTGAGGAGAAGGGGAAGCGTGTGCCGACTCTCATGGAATTCTTCCAGTATGCACGTGGATTGTGGCTGTTGCGTGAGAATCCCGCCTATAAGGATGTGATTGCTGCATGCTTCAGTGACCTGCGTGAAGTCGTTTCTAAGTATCATGTACAACTTAACACAAAAATCAACTATGGGGATGGACTCAAGTCCAGTATTGTGCATGGCTATGCAGACCATACCACTCATCGGATAGTAGCAATCCCGGATTTTCAGCATGATGAGTATTACAGTAGTAAGCTGCTCCTCGCAAATGGTCGTGAGGAACCAATAGACTTTTCGAGTGATGAACAGACTGTTCTCCGTGCTCTGTTTGGTGATGACTATAACGATGCTGGTCCAGTGCTGCAATACCTGACAAAATGGGATAAGTGGCCCCTTCCAGAGGTACTGATAAAATTTGCTCCCATCCATGAGCGACCGCAGGATCATGTTGTGTATCTTGAATCAGCAGGAGCCGGGCTTGTCGTTCAGGCAAAAGGCTATCCGCACCATAAGCGGCCTGCCATCGGGTTACGGCTCGAAACCTATAAATAAATGGTCTTCTTAGGATGACTGAGGTGGAATATATGCATAAAATAGTCAATCTCTGTCAGAGTTGTGACAAGTGCCCGGTTGTTGAGGTAACGGACAGTGCAGTGAACATCGGGGAAAAAGGTAATCTCTGCACCTTAAAATACGAGGAATGGGAAAGCCTTCGCCAGAAGATTTTGTCTGGTGAATTATAACAATATTATTATACTCTTTTTCTTTTCTCTTTGTCATGCTCCGTTCCGTGTTGCTGAAATTATCTCAGAGCAAGAAAGCAAAAGATTCCCTGATGAAGCTCGGTGCATTCCGGCGTGCAAAGGAACGGTTTGTTGCCGGAGAAACCCTTGATGAGCTTGTCAATGTCGTCAGGAAGCTCAATAATGGTGGGTTCAAGACGTCAGTTGATTATTTGGGAGAGAATGTCTCAAGTGCAGCTGCCGCAGAAGCGAATAAGGCAATGTACTTTTCTTTGCTTGATCGTATAGCGGTAGAGAAGCTTGATTCCCACGTGTCCGTAAAGCTGACTGCACTGGGTCTGGACATTGCACAGGAACTCTGTGAGCAGAATCTGACTGCCATTGTCCAGAAGGCGGAGGCAATCGGATCATTTGTGCGCGTTGACATGGAGAATTCCCTCTATACGCAACGGACACTGCAGCTCTACCGTTCCTTAAGAAGGAATCATACTGGGGCGGGTGTTGTCATCCAGTCGTCCCTTTATCGATCACGGGACGATGTGGCCAAGCTCCTTGCAGGGAATATCGCTACTGTCCGTCTATGTAAGGGTGCATATCTTGAATCGTCAGATATTGCATATGCACGGAAGAAGGATGTTGACAGTAATTACCTCCATTTGGCGAAAATGCTTCTTGACGCTGGCGGGCGGGTTGCTTTTGCCACACACGATGAGACCATGATTCACGCCATAAAAAAATACACCAATGAAACTGTTGAATTCCAGATGCTCTATGGCATTCGGACAGATTTACAGAGACAACTCGCTGCAGAAGGGTATCCTGTTCGCATCTACGTCCCGTTTGGGAAAGACTGGTATGGTTATTTCCTCAGGCGTCTTGCTGAACGACCGGCGAATGTCTGGTTCGTGGCGAAGAATTTTTTGAAGTGAATCACTTCGCCTTGCCCAACGTCTTCTTACCCGGTGTCCAGTCAATTGGACACAACTCGCCAGACTGGCATGCATCAAGCACGCGCAATGTTTCCTGAACACTTCGGCCGACATTCAGATTTGACACCACTTGATATTGTAAAATACCATTTGGGTCAATGATGAATGTCCCTCGCAGGGCAGCTCCAGAATCTTCAAGAAGCACGCCATAATCACGGCTCACATGATGCGCAGTATCTGCGAGCACAGCATATTTTATTTCTGGTAAATCCTTCTCAAACCATGCCTTATGTGAATATGCACTGTCTGTGCTGACCCCGACAACGACTGCATGCTTCTTGTCAAATTCAGCCTGCGCTGTCGCAAATCCGCGCAGTTCTGTCGGACACACAAATGTGAAATCTCGTGGATAGAAGAAGAGCACGACCCATTTCCCCTTGAAGTCAGAAAGACTTACTTTCTTTATCTGGCCGTTGACATAGGCCTCAACGCTAAAATCTGGTGCTTTTTGTCCTACTTGTACCATAGCAATCACCCGGAGCGCCCACCAATCGCTTCTTTAAATAGTTTTGCAATCACCGGGCTTCATCCAACAATAGGTTGGCATCATTTTTGTTAGGCTAAAGAATGGGTAACATGGACAAGCGGAAGGGGTC
>JACQSS010000017.1 GCA_016211195.1 Candidatus Woesearchaeota archaeon | reverse complement strand
TCCAAAAAATCCGCTTCGCTCTGGGTTGGCATCGGTTCGGCTCATCCTATAAACCACACTGAGCGGCACCTTCCCGTATGGAGCGACCCCTTCCGCTTGTTCATGTTACCCATTCTTTAGCCTCACAAAAATGATGCCAACCTATTTTTGGATGAAGCCCATTGATGCGTTGAAAAGGTCCCACGTGGGCATCAGTTTGCCAGCAAAAAGGGCTCCCATATGGATTTTTACGATTACTAGAGGACGTTGTATGAACCGATGGTCACGGAACGCAAGCGGAGAACTTTTTCAATGGGGTCTTGTATATGATGTATTTATATAGCATAAAGCAGTCATATCCCCGTGCATCA
Organism: Candidatus Woesearchaeota archaeon; assembly: GCA_016211195.1. GTDB lineage: Archaea > Nanobdellota > Nanobdellia > Woesearchaeales > JAGVYF01 > JACQSS01. Next base: position 4,136 of record JACQSS010000017.1, on the reverse strand, counting down.
ACTGACGCCTTTTCCGCATTGCTTTATCCGGAACTTTCTGGACAAGGACACTTTTCATGCAGTCCGTAATGCCTTGTATCATGAACAGTTCCACATTGTTTCATCAGACCTATTCTCCTTTATGCAGACGCATGATCTGCGCACTGCGCAGTCTGCTGCACTGCAGCATTTTGTTCAGTTTATATCCAGAGACATGCACAAAGTTGTTGCTTCGCTATTCCGCGTGCAAACCACTGGGTGGGTTGATGCTTTTGGGTCTTTGTACCGTGACACGGATTATCTCCTGTTGCATGATGATCGGCTTGAATCCCGTCAGGTTGCTTTCATTTATTATCTGACCACGATGCAGCCCAAGCAAGGTGGGCAGCTTATGTTGTACGCGTCTGATGCACGTGGCATGCCGTCCCGAATCGCCAGAACCTACCTGCCACAGGAAAACAGTCTCATGCTCTTTGCAGTCAGCAGGCGCTCATGGCATGCTGTCAGTGAAGTGGTCAATGCAAAACGCTATGCCATTGGGGGGTGGTTCCATGGACAGCATTAATTCCATCTACCGGGACAGCGCAATGTGCCGTATGTTGCATGCCCGTTTTGTCCGTGAGCACAGCATCCAGCTGCAGGATTTTCTCAAGCCCGCTGTTGCCGCAACCATTCGGCGTGACCTATTGTCCGTTGGAACGGTGAGAACCAATGTACCGCATCGTCATGCCTATGCCCTCATCCAAGGGGATGGACCATTCCTGCCTGAGTGGCTTGCATGGCTGCGTGATTTTGTCGGTACTTACCGGCTGGCACGCAAGAGCATTCTTGTCTTTGGCCATAGGGACTATACATTGTTGCATGATAGGCAGGATGACGGACTGCATGCCCTGTTTGAACTGACCTCAAACTGGGATGCATCATGGGGAGGGTACACGTCTGTTGCTAGGAATGGGAAAGAACTCGTGCGCATTGACCCGGTGCCACTCTCCCTTTCCCTTTTCCGGCAAAAAAGCCAGGCGCGATCATTTGTCAAATACATTAATCATCATGCAGGCAGGACCAAACGGGTCGTTGTTCATCTGCTTTTGCGCTAACCAAGCTGCCTGATGATTACGGATACGTTTGTTGTGGGCAGGGAACATGAACCGTGCTGACAGACATATGCTGCTGTTTTATCTAGTGGGATATGCCTGCTGAATGGAGCGAGGTCGCGTAGCTTTTCGTGCTGATGCAGCAGAAATGTGTTTGGATAATAGTGGTTTCTGATTGCGGTGAGCAGCGTATCTGCTTTGCCTGCCAGCACAATGACAGTGGATGGACCTATGATGAAATCAAGTGCGCAGAGCAACTGTGTGTGCTCTGATGGTGCCATGTTTAGCTCTCCACTCCATGCTTTGCAAAGGAGGGACGCATCCTGCTCAAGCGTTACATCCCCAGTGATGGCGGCAAGACGGACCATATTGAATAATGCAACGGAATTGCCTGCTGGAACTGCCCCCTCGTACATCTCTTTTTGGCGTGTAATGAGCTGCTCTGCGTCATGTGCAGTTGAAAAAAAGCCTCCACTATGATCCCAGAAGAATTTCTTGAGGATACGCTGAATGTCACATGCCTTTTGGAGATAGTCAATGGTCCATGTCGCTTCATACAACTCCATCAGCCCCAAGATCAGAAATGCGTAATCATCAAGCATCCCTGTAATGGCTGCATTGTCCCGATAGCGATGAAAGAGCCTGCCCTGGTGCATCATTGTCTTCAGAATAAAGTCTGCTGCACGCTCTGCCGCATGAGCATACTGCTGGTCTCCGGTGACCTGAGTTGCCTTTGCCAGTGCAGCAATCATCAACCCATTCCAATCAGTCAATATCTTGTCATCCTTCAATGGGCGGACTCTTTGCCCACGGTGCCTGAACAATGTGTCACGTGCCTTGTCAGCATCCGGTGTTGAAGGGGCATGCTGGTAGATGACCCCTTGATCAAGGGCATAGACACTGAAAAAAGCATCTGCTGTGCCAAGAATCCGAATGATTTCATCCTTGGTCCAGGTATAGAATTTCCCTTCTTCCCCTTCAGAGTCAGCATCCTCAGCAGAATAAAAAGCACCGTCTGGCGATGTCATGTCCCGAAGCACATACGTTGCCGCATCGTGCATCGTCTGCCTATATTCCTGCTTCCGGGTTGCCTGATATGCTTCCGCATACGCCATGACTAGCAAAGCCTGGTCATAGAGCATCTTCTCGAAATGGGGGATATGCCATGCATCATCTGTTGCATAGCGGTGGAAACCAAATCCAAGATGGTCATAGATGCCACCAGTCCGTAGTGCCTGCAGTGTTTTTTCTGCCATATCAAGTCCCTTGCCTGTCCGCTTGGCATAACGCAGCAGGAAGAGAATGGTGTGTGGTGTCGGGAATTTCGGTGCACTGCCAAAGCCCCCATTGATGGGGTCAAATCTCTGGTGCAATTGCTCATAACAGTTGTGCAATGTTGCTTCGTTCACGTCACTTTGTCCCCTCTCAACGGTCTGCAACGATTCCGTCAGCATCCGTGCCGACTGCAGCACGTCATCATGCCTGTTTGCCCATGTCTCCTTGATGTGGCGGGTGAGCTCGATCATGCCAATCTGCCCAAGCCGTGCCTGCTTGGGGAAATACGTGCCCGCAAAAAATGGCTCCTTGTCTGGTGTCATGATAATCGTCAATGGCCAGCCGCCGCTGCCTGTTAGCAGTTGGCATGCTTTCATGTAGACAGCATCGATATCAGGCCGCTCTTCACGGTCGACCTTGATGCACACAAATGTGTCATTCATCAGCGCGGCAACGTCCTTGTCCTTGAAAGATTCCTCTTCCATTACATGGCACCAGTGGCACGTTGCATAGCCTATGGAGAGAAAAATGGGTTTGTTCTCTTTTTTCGCTTTGGCAAATACTTCAGGACCCCATGGGTACCAGTCAACAGGATTGTGCGCGTGCTGGAGAAGGTATGGACTTTTCTCCTTGATGAGACGATTACTCTTGGTCATATTCTGCAAGAATGGCCGATAGTCCGATGTAATTTGTTGGTGTGAGTTGCTTGAGCTCCTGCTTGACGACCTCAGGAAGAGCAAGTGTATCAACGAATGCGTGCATGTCTTTCAACGTCACATTTTTGCCGCGGGTGAGTTCTTTTAGCTGTTCATACGGCAACTGATACCCTTCTCTCCTCAGGATGGTCTGCATACCTTCAGCAAGCACCTCAGGATGGCTCTCCAGGTCTTCAATGACTTTTTTCTCATTGACATGGATTTTTTTCAGTCCGCGCATGGTGGACATATATCCAGCAAGTGAATGAGCAAGCGCAACGCCAAATTCCCGCTCAACAGTAGAGTCAGACAAGTCACGTTGCAGTCGGGAGATGGGTAGTTTCTCACTGAAGTAGCCGAGTAGTTTGTTAGCCAGTCCAAGGCGGCCTTCACTATTTTCAAAGTCAATCGGGTTGACCTTATGCGGCATAGTGGATGAGCCGACTTCTCCCTCAATAGGCTTCTGCACAAGCCAATTGTCGCTGATATACCTCCACATGTCCTGATCAAGCCCGATGACAATGGTATTGATGCGCCGCAGAGCGTCAAATAACTCTACGCAGGAGTCATGTGGCTCGATTTGTGTCGTAATAAGGTTTGGCTGTACTTGAACAGGCCCGTGGGCATGGAACCGGCTGACAAAATCACGGGTGAATGCCAACCAGTCACCATCGGGGTATGCTGCATGGTGTGCATCATAATTGCCCGTTGCTCCGTTCATCTTCACAAGTATCTCCTGCTGCCTGAGCTGTGCCAGCTGTCTTTTCAATCGTGAGGAGAAGACATTGCATTCCTTGCCAAATGTTGTCGGGGATGCGGGCTGGCCGTGTGTCCGGGCGAGCATGGGCAATCCTTTGTACGTGTGTGCAAAATCATCGAGTATTTTAGTTAGGTCATCAATGACCGGAATCATTACTGTATTCATTGCGTCTCGCAGCATCAATCCGTATGAGATATTATTGACGTCCTCAGACGTCAGCGCAAAGTGCACCCATTCAAGGCAGTCCCTCAGGGAGGTTGCCTGTAGTTTATCCTTCATGAAGTACTCAATCGCCTTGACATCATGGTTCGTCGCTTTGATGTGCTTGTAGCC
>JACQSS010000015.1 GCA_016211195.1 Candidatus Woesearchaeota archaeon | reverse complement strand
TCATAATGGCCATCAATGATGTGGGCATTGACTTGTTCTTCTGACCCGCGAAAAGGGGATTCCTAAGAAGAATTTTTGCCATTGTCGAGTAAGTCACATATGAATTGGCGGCCTTTTGCAAGGGAACTTTTCAACAGGACCGCTCACATGTCGCTTGCGGTCATCACGTTGGTGGTGGTCTCGCCCGGCCTCACGTCTGTACTCATGCCAATCACGTGTGCGATATTGGCGCGCTCAGCCACTTTAGCAAATGCTTTGTCAACCGGCCCATCAAAGACGACGGCATACATCCCAGTGTTGAGACTTTTTATTGTCGTCAGAAGCTCACTAGTGGGTACTTTGCCAAGGATATTCAGGCTATTGTCAAGAATGTAGCCGCCGCGCGTGCCGACCAGCTCTTCAATCATGGATTTGAACTTGCCTGCTTCTTCTTCCGTCAATGCCGATTTTTTTCCCGGTAGGACTGGGCGCGGAGGTAGCCCCGGCTTTGCCATGACGACTGGTGGTGCACTGGGTCTTGGCATCATAGGCCGGCCATTCATTTGAGGGCGCTGCATCTGCTGCAGCGGCTTCATAATGTGGTGGCGGTTTGACAGTTCATGAGTATTCATTCTGTCTAGTTCTGCCTTGGCCTGTTCAAGCGTGATACGCGAGCGCAATGCCTTGTGTATCTCCTTGTTCGTGATTTCCTCTACCTCCTTTCCGTCAGGTGCACGGGTAACAAAATCAATGTCTGCTACTGAAAGCAGCTCCTTCAGGATAAGGTTTCCGCCCCGGTCACCGTCAACAAAAACCGTGACGACTTTCTCCCTGACAAGTTCAATGATTGTGTTGGGGATACTTGTTCCATTGACGGCAATTGCGTTCTTGAATCCGTGCTTAAGTAGATTCAGAACATCGGCCCTGCCTTCAACGACGATGATCTCTTCTGACTCCTCTATGGCTGGACCTGCTGGCAGTTTATCTAGTCCATATTCAACGATTTCAAGGACACGCACCGATTGGGCAACTTCATCTGCAATCTCCCGTGAATCAGGCAGCACATTATCCATGAGGTTCTTGAGAAGCTCCTTTGCCCGCTCCACAACAAAGCTGCGTTTGCTGATGCGGACATCCTCGATGTTCTTCACCTGCATCTTTGCGTTGCATGGGCCGATACGCTGGATAATTTCAAGGGCTGCAGCCACAATGGCAGTTTCTGCCTTATCCAGTGATGAGGGAATGACAATCTCTCCAGAGGTCTTGCCGGATTTTGTATCCGTATTAACTTCAATTCGACCAATTCGGCCAGAACGCTGCAACTCACGCAGTTCCAAGTCTGCGCCTAACAGTCCTTCGGTCTGTCCAAAAATCGCACCGATGACGTCTGGTCTGTCAACAGTTCCGTCAATGGTGATTTGTGCGTGAATGATGTATTTTGCTGAAACAGGGCTTATTTTTCCCATGGTGTTCAATCCTCCGTTATGAGAAATAGTATCTTCTCCCCCAAAGGGGTACAGTTCAGGATGATGACAAAGTGAACAGGCAATACTATTTCCCTTTCAACTCTTTTTTTGCGTTGTGATAATGAATGCAGGAGCAAAGCTCCCTGTCGCCCGCAACACTAACCCCCAAGTTCATAGCTTGATAGTTATCGTCAGCTCCCTAAGGTACTCTCGTGGCGGGCTGAATCATACAAGAGTGTCTTGCTTGCATCGCCAAAAGCACAGCTTTCAACTCGGCAAGGACCCATTTGTATAATGATTGGCTCTGATGACGAGGCATTGGTATATAAATCTTTCTAAAATTATGGTTTTTATAGTTACTCTTGGGTGGTTAATACTCTCTTCGGGAAGTTTCGAATGGTTTACCGTGTGATGCGGCCCTGCACTTTGATGGTAACACTCCCAAGTGCTTGCTTCTGCGGGAAGTCAACAAAGAGTTGGCCTGTGGTCTTCCTGCGATTGATCTGGAACAAGGTACCATACTTTGTCTGACCCAAAAGCAGATCCCTGTCTGGAGCAGCGACCAATTGCAAGTCTCCTGCATTGGGCACGTCAATATCAACCGAAGAACCGCTTCGTGTAAACACGATGTCTGTTGACTCATCCGCTGTCGCTTCTTTAAGCAGCCGGGCAGGAACAATAAGGCGTGTTGTCACACTCATTGCACTGCTGATATCATTAGTTGACCCTAAATTAAGGAGACCCCCCCCAGAAAAGACAATATCGGCTTTGCCGCCCATGGCTCCATCGCCGTCAAGGTCAACAGCAATGGGATTTCCGCTGCCCATACCGATATAAACGGTGTGCGTTTGACCTGCCATAGTCAACTGGGCTACTCCCTCCTGTCCTGCACTACCTGTGCTTTCGTAAGGCACTTCCTTTTGCCCAACCGCCCGGTCCTGAAAAAAGATGCGTTTACTTGCGGTATCAATCCCTTCATAGGATAGGACATTCGTAACCCCTTGTTCTCCGCGCTGGCTGACTGTCATAAACAAGTCGCCCCGTGCAATGGGGTATGTTGTGGCATCAGGTGCCTCAATAAACCAGAGTACCCGACGCTCATCTCCGAACATGAACTGACCACGAGCTGAGAGGAGTGGTATCGTATACTTGACACCCTGCCTATTGGTGAAATGAAGCTGAAAACCATCTCCCGTCGGAGAAAACTCGAGAGGCACGCGGCCATCCTGTTTTGCACCACCAATGCCAAAGCCGTCATAGACCATATCCCAATTCCCCGGGAACATGGCGTCTGGCTCAAGGAGCTGCTCACGGAGAGAGCCCCCCGCAGGCACATAGACGTCCCCCTGCTTGGAAGATGCCTCGAGCCGGAATTTCATTTCAGATAATGTCAGTGTATTGCCATCCGTCGATGCGATAAATTGCACTTTGGCAGTATGCAACGGTTCCCGGCTGCTCTGGACATCGTATGAAAATTCGCTATCACTATACTTATCAGTCGCTTCCAGAAAATTAGTGCCGATATAGAACTTCACAAGATCAGGACCTTCACCAGCTTCATTGAGCAGGACTTCTGCAACACCGAGAATTGTCTTGTCAGGGAGAACCACTATCTCACCGCGACGCAGGGGCTTGGTCTCATAACCGTTCACGCGGAATTTCACTTGTGCATTGACATCAACGACGACTACTTTTACGTCGTATGTTTTTCCGGTAACAGCATACGGTCTGTCCTGTCCTTCTGCTAAAATATCGACCAATAGAGTATCAATCAGTTTCAGTGTCAGTTTGCGCGCACCCGTGTCCACTGTTGCGGCCACGACATAGACAGTATTTCCAAGAAGTGACAATGATTCATCAAGCATGTCGATGAGGTTGTTGGAATCTATCGCACTACGCAGGCCTTTTTCAAAGACGACACCATATTCATAGATATCATCCCGTGCGTTGAAGTGCAGATAATCATTAACCACACCTCGCCTATCCCGACCAAAGAAACCCGCACCGCTTTCCACCGGGTCCCGTCCGTCGCCGCTGAACCGGAGATATTGTGAGTATTTGGTAGCTCCTTCACCGGTACGTATAAGCGTGTCGGCCAGCGCCTGTGACAGATGGACGTTTGTTGCTGTGGGAAAATGCTCCCCTATGTTCTCATTGAGCTGCAAGCCCGTGATAGTATATTCATCAGGAACAATCTTTGGCGTGAAGCATGGTGTTTTCTCGCAAAGGGTTGGTTGCGATAAGCCGACAAGCACAAGCACAAAAATGAGGACGAAAAGCGTGATATTTACCTTAAGGAAGTCACGTATCAGGTGGTGGATGTCATCTCCGGTGGTTTTTCGCATTGTAGGTATAGAGTTGCCGCAGGGCGCCGACTGCCTGCTCAGGGAATGTATAGCACGGCACGCCATTCTGTTCGAGGGATTTCTTCAGGACTTCAGTAAACTCACCACCTGTGGACACAACGCAAATCGGTTTCTTCTTCAAATCATTGAGTTCAATGATGATGTCCACAATGTCTGTCGTAATGAGTGGTGTCTGGTAGAGGACAATGACAAGGAGCATATCGACATTCTTGTCTGCCAAAACAGCTTCAAGCGCTACACGATACCTTTCAGTAGTCGCATCACCTGCAAGGTCAAGGGGGTTATGCACCTTCACAATGGGAGGCAGGACAGCAGCAATTGCCTTCTCTGCATCAGGGGAAAATGCAGCCATCTGCAACCCATTCATGATAACTGCATCTGTCGACAGGATACCATAGCCACCACCATTGGTGATAACTGCAACATTTGGTCCCTTGGGCAGGATACCCTTTTCCAGTGCTCGTGCGTAATTGAACATCTCCTCAAGGGAGTGTGCCCGGATGATATTCGCCTGCTTGAACACACCATCATAGATCTCTGCAGCTCCGGCAAGGGCACCTGTGTGCGACATGGTTGCCTTTGCACCGGCTGCGCTGACACCAGCTTTCAACGCGATGATGGGCTTGGCACGAGAGACTTCTTTGCAAACGCGCAGGAACTTCGGACCGTCCTTGACGCCCTCCACATACAAACAAATAACACGCGTCGCCGGATCTTTCCCGAGATACTCGATATAATCTGCTTCGTCTACATTGAGCGCATTGCCATAACTGATGAATTTGGAAAATCCATAATGCTCGGTTGTGGCAAGGTCAAGGATTGCGCTGCCCACGGCACCGCTTTGGCACACAAAGGAAATGCCCCCCGGGTGCGGCCTGCTGAGCCGATAACGCGGTAAGAAAAGCGTATCGATCTTTGAGTATGCATCAAACACACCCAGACAATTGGGACCGACGACAGCTATATTGTACTTCTTGAGCAGGGCGAGCAGCTTGTTTTGCAGTGCAAGATTGCCCACTTCCTGAAAACCGGATGTGATCATCACAACATGTTTTATTCCTTTCCGTCCACATTCATCGACTGCTTTCAGCACAAAATTAGCAGGTACTGCGATAACTGCAAGATCTACCGGTTGCCGGATTTCCAGTACGCTCTTGAAACAGGAAAAATTCAGCACAATCTCTGCGTTCGGGTTGACCGGATAGAGCATCCCTTTCCACTTTGCATCGACAATATTACGGAAGATGACATGCCCTACCTTGTTCGGGTTGCGCGAGACGCCGAGAACCGCGACGCTCTTGGGGTTGAAAAACGTATCCAGTTTCATCCTCTTTTTCCTTTCCCCTCATGGTACCTGCTTATATAAAGATTGCTGCTCAGTGCGCTTCATCCAAAAACTCACTCTTGCTCGGGGTAGCAGCTTTCAAAGTCGCGCTCCATGCATATTTGGCTGACCTTTTCCATAAGCACAGTCGGATGCGTCCTGGGTGGTTGGCTTCGCTCTGCTCGCCAACGAATGCCCTTTGTCAGCTCAGTCGTAGGGCAGAATCGGACTTTGAGCTGAATGCTGTTACCCTATTTTTGGATGAAGCTTGCTCAGTGAATTCCTTTTTCATCTTTGCTGCAAGGTCACGGTCTTTGTTTACCATAACCTTTACTTTACAGGGCTTTAGGAAAATCGTATCGATGAGATGGGAGATTTTCAGCTGGGTAACAGACAGAGCGAACGCTTCATCCAGCGCTTCGGTTATTTCTGTAGGGACATAAACCTGGATGAAATAGTCTCCGGACACATGAGCCTCAAAGAATGGCATTGCAGGGCATCCGGAACTTGTCTGCACTCCAAATTCATTGTACATTGCAAGGAAGTGCTTGTCCAACCGGCCCTTTCCTGAGGACAGAATCCTGAGTTGGTGCCCGCCTTTCCTCAGCTTCTGGACATACTGATACTCTGTCCTCAGATAAAAGAGTGGACGCCATTCATGCTGCACATACCGATACTGTTTCTGCGGCTGTTTGGAACGAAGGACGACATACTTGACGAAATAATACAGATATTTTTCTGCGTCAAAATACGTGGTGAATGTCAGGACCTGTATATCTCCATCACCCTTGATTTCCCTGACTCCATCAAGCGATACGACCTTTTCCTTTGCATAATAGTTTGTTTCGATAACATCGGTATATGATTGTAGTTCCTTTATCCAATCGAGATTAATGTGATACCCTTGTGCTGTCTGCACAACAATCTTGTGCTCGCGCAGTTCAGTGAGCGACTTGAAGACCGCCTGATAGGTGCATGACTTGGCATACCGCTTCTTTAGGACAAAATAGATTCTCTTTGGTGCGAGTGGCCACTGGTCTGCAAGAATGGCGAGAATGAAATCCTTCACCGTCCCCTTATGCGGCTCGAAGGATGGAAGGTATAGATTGAGCGACATGATGATTAACCAATTATTTACAAATTATAAACTTTTTTGTTTACTTCTCAGTGAACCAAGCATTAATCGATGCCCACAAAAATGAAGGGTCATGAATGACCTCAGGAAAATCTATGATTGTGACACTATCAATGCATTCTTTGCTGGCAAGGAAATACGCAGAATAACAAAACTTGATTCCGTCTGGCGATCAGGGAATGTGCTGTTCGCGCTGGAGATGAGAGTAAACGGAGCCATAGAAAAATATGTTTTCAAAGCATTGGAAAATAAGGAAGATATCACTGAGGTTCTGCAGGCAAAGCTGCTGCAGGAAGCGTATCCCAATTTTCTGCCCACCATCCGTTGCACTGGTCCGCAGCGGCTGCTGATGGATCATGCAGGGGGGCAGAACCTTTTTTTTTACTTTCAGGCTGCGGGAGAGCAGGAGTTACTGGGTATCCTCGGACAGAGTGCAAGACAACTGGCATCTATCTACTGTTCCTATAAGGGTGTTTATGAAATAGGTGACGCCACAAGCCAGATAGACTTCACCATGCAACACTATGGTGCAAAATGTGTCAGGAAGGGGAATATGAGTCACGCTGAATACAAAAAACTTACAGATTATATTGCCTGCTGGAGGCCTGTCCTCACCGGCTACCGGGCGCAGACTATCCATAATGACCTGAATCTCGCAAATCTCCTCATTGGAGAAAAAATCAAGGCCATTGACCCGAAATATGATACGGCCATTAATGATGTTGCCAAGGATGTTGGCCGCTATACTGCATCAGTGTTTTTCAACTGCTACGACTACTACAAGACATCTGTGGCATATAGTCTCTCTGCAGCACAGGCCTTCGTAGACAATTTCGGTGGGAACAGGGAATTCCAGCAACGCGTTTTGTTTTATGTTGCACAATCGGCACTCTCATTCTCAAACTTCAAGACAAACAGGAACCTTGCGCCACGGCATTTCATTGAATCCGGTCTTGCAATGTTTGAAAAAGGTCCTGATAAACTTGTCCTTGCTGACATTGGGGATATCCTTGACCGGAGCGTGCGACAATGAACCTGCTCTTTGACCTTGATGAGACACTCTATACCTCTGCAGGTCTTAGGGCCGCTCGACAGGAGGCACTTTATGCGTGCATGGCCGAAAAGCTATCCCTGCCATGTCCAGCTTGTATGGGTTTGTATGAGAAGACAAACAGGAATCTTAAGGCACAGGGAAAGAAAAGCAATACCATTGCCATTGCGTTGGCATGTGGTCTCTCATTGCAGGACATCTTTGTTGCCTTTGACTGGGTGGATCCAGGCCCGTACATCACACCAGATATTACTGTCCAGAAGATATGTCAAGTGCTTTCTACTGAGCATAACCTGTCTATTTTCACGAACTCCCCGGCCAAGGCTGCCCGCAAGGTTCTTGCATGTCTCGGGGTGGATCACATGTTCAAAAAGATTTTCTCTGCTGATACGCTTGGGTACATGAAACCCCAGCCAGAAGCATTTTTACATGTGGTAGCGGTTTTGGGGCAAGAATGTGTGATGATTGGCAATAGCCCTGAGAAAGATTTGCTGCCCGCAAAGCACCTCGGTATGGTCACCATTGCCCTGCATCCTCCGGGACCATATCCGTTTGTCGATTATTTTATTGCGAGCATCAATGAGCTGCCAGCAGTGCTTGCAGAACTGAAGCGAAAGGATTATCTACCGTCACGTGCTTGAAACACTATGCTGTTTTTATTACTCGTGCTCATTCTTCTTGGGTGTGCACAGCCAGACCTGACTGCGCATTGGCAGTGTCAGGATGGGTCGTACCAAAGAAGCCCGGAAGGTTGTTTCCAGAATGTGTGCACCAAGGACCAAGATTGCCATATTGCGTTCTATGATGGTCCGTGCGGCGCGACAAAAGGAGCTTTCCCCCATAACATTATTCCGCCACGGTACGAACCAAAACGCTGTGCCGGGGACCAGTGTTCCATTCTCATGCCGGGCTGCATTCCACAACCAATGAATGTTTTGATTGCAACATGCCCTGAAAGAAAATGTGTCAGTCATGAAAAAGAACACAGGGCCATCCAGCTTAAGGACACGATATTTTCTGTGGCTATTGCAGAGACAGAAGAAGAAAGGGAGCATGGGCTCATGCATGTGCGTGCATTTCGCCCAGATGAAGGCATGCTTTTTCTTTTTGAGAGACCGGGCAGGCCTGCATTCTGGATGAAGAATACTATTATTCCGCTGGATATTCTTTTTCTTGATGCTGACCAGAGGGTTGCCACCATTTTCACTGTAGTTCCTTGCACAAAAGAGCCTTGTGAGACATACGCGCCAACCCGGGACATTACAGCAGTCTTAGAAGTGCAGGCCGGTACTGCAGCCCGGTTAGGAATTCGTGAAGGAGATCGAGCACAAGCTATAAATACTTCGTTGCACTGAGGATGACCATGCCAAAAGAGGTGTGGACAGAGGTAAAGGCAGAAGCAGCGCTAAAGAAATACTTGCCCGTTGCGCGGCATGTGCTGTGCAAGAACCCAGAGCAGGTTATCCGTGACGTGGAAAAATTCTCCTATCCGGTGGTTTTGAAGCTTGCTGCAAAGGAACTCATCCATAAGTCGGATATTGGTGCGGTGCAGATTGTCAAGCACCCCGACGAACTCGAAAAGAAGCTGGCAATGCTTGTTGCTTCAGCCAAAAAAAACAGGCTCAAGATGGAGGGAATTCTCCTGCAGGAATACATCGAAGGACATCAACTTATCATTGGTATCAAAAAGGACCCCACGTTCGGGCACTGTATTATGCTTGGCCTTGGAGGTATTTTCGTCGAAATAATGAAAGATGTTGCATTCCGTGTCTGCCCCATCACAGAAGCGGACGCGCAGGAGATGCTCAATGAGTTAAAAGGAAAAAAAATCCTTGAAGGGTACCGGGGAGAAGTCAAGGCAAACATTGCTGCACTGAAGGAGATTTTGGTTAAAGTATCGCGGCTGCCAAAGAAGATGCCGCGGATCGAAGAGCTCGATATCAATCCGCTCATTCTGAACAGCAAACTTGGGAAAGTCGTTGATGCACGCATGGCTTTGAGTTAGCAGCAACAAGCTATAAATACAAAGAAATCAACAGCAACGAGATGAAAAAGCTGGTTATTCTGTTGAGCCTACTCCTGCTTGTTGTTTCCCTTCTTCCTTGGGAAACCACCTTGACCGGATTTCTCATCAAGGCAGACTATGCGCGCAATGTAAAGAAATTCACATCAGATAAGGACAAGTATGTGCTCCTGCCAAACCAGAAGGTCCTTCCCATCACCCTCACGGCCAAAGATACCTATATCTGGAAAGCAGGTTGGTATTGTAAGCAGCCATGCAAACAACCGTACGATTGGACCACGTTCGACTTTGAGGGGCCAGTCCTCCCAACAGTCGAACAATTGCGCTGGATAGACGGCACCGATGGTCGGGTTGCAACCCTTGCTATTCCTCGCAGCCACCTGAAACACGGAAAGAATTATTTTGCAGCGTATACCTGTGAGGGGGTCGGTAAATGCAATGGGGAAAAGTGGCTTCTCCTCCCCGTTGACGTTCTTATACTCTCAGAGGTCTCCGACGTCTCTGTCTCCTCAGTGTATGTCGATTTCCCTGAAAAAAACACAGGGAGCTTCTTTGTGGTCCTCAAAAACACAGGGCCGGGCGCATCCCCCTCCGGGATTATGACATACAAAGTCACCAGTACGACAGGGGTTTCATTGGCAGAAGGAACAATGGTCATGCCCACTGTCCTCTCCAAGAAAACAAGTGTCACCAGCCGCGTCAGATTTCAGCTTGGTGAAGCCAATAGTGTCCACATCTCCCTCACACTAGACCCGAATGATAAAATTATTGAATTGGACGAAACCAACAACCGCTATGAGATGGACAAAGAATTCAATCCTCAATACCCGACTCCACCTCGGTAAATCTCGCTGAACAGTTTTTTCCCTATGGCCATCGGTTCGCATTGAGCTTCAGGTCATGATGGTAAAAATTCCTCTTGCTATCTCATTTTTGCCCGCCCGAGCAACAAGTCAATGCCCACATCATTGATGGCCACTGATAACTTTTCAACCGGTAAGCACAAAGGCACGCATCTGATTGCGTGTATGCAATATTTCTAATCCTTTGGCTGGGTATTTGAAGACCCGAAATGCAGGCAAATCTTTCTGTTCTTCCGGGATTCCAAAAAGATTGTAGATGTCCTTCTTCGTATAGTTAATGACTGTCTTGCCATGCAAATAAGGGTTAAAGTCATCTTTGATAGTGATGCGGTCAAGCGTTTTATGACTAAAGTGCAGGACAAAGCCCACATTCGGCAGCCCAACGCGGTAGCCCAGATTAATGATATCTAACGTTGGATGCTTCAAGGTCTCATCTGGCTTTCCCAATGTCGAGAGCACAAGGTCAAGCGAATCCCCCAGCGTGATATTGAAGACAGACACCTCACGGGGATCCCATCCCTCCTGTGCAAAGAGATCATCTTCAGTCAGTTCCAATGTTTTTCGTTGAGGTAGGGGTATCCTTTCCTTGGGCAGGGATAACTCATATGGCGCTTCTGGCTGTTTTTCGACTGCCGGACCAATATGTTCAACAGGTTTTGGCAGCTTCTCTGGCGTTCTATACTCTAGAATCTCTCCAGTACATCCAACAAGGAAAATGACTGTAATAATAACCAACAATTTCTTCATATGCCTGTGGAAGGAGAGTGTTATATAAAATTTTGGGCAATATCTATAGTGTCTCGAGCGTATCAGCCACGCGCTTCCTATTGAAATCATGCTCTTTGACCAGCAGGTTCATGACTGTATCCTTGTCCACTGGCGTCCAGCGTAGCTGGTACTTATTGGTGATAGGCATTGTCTTGATATGCTCGTAAACTGCTTTGGGCAAATATCCATATTGCCATTTCACCTTCTCGAAAATCCGGGTGAATGTCCGATACTTCTGGACCACTTTCAGTGCGTTCTTTTGCCCTAATCCTTCCACGCCCGGGTTGAAATCAGTTCCGACAAGCATGCAAAACATCACGAACTGATTGTAGTCGAGCTTCAATGCATTGAGAACATCTTTCAGCTCATATTGGTAGACTCCCGTATAGACAAACCCCTTCTTCTGCTTCTGTTTGCGAGCAAAACTAAGGTTCTTGACCATCCGTTTTGCGCCAAACATCAGGCTGTCATAATCTTGTGACGCAACTGCAAAGACATCCCCCTTTGCACACATGTGCGCTGCTTGCGCTTCTCCTTCAGCAGGTGCTTGGACAAGAGGAATACCCAATGCAGTAAGCAAAACCTTTGTCTCATTAATCATCTCAAGCGAGAGGGTCGATGTGACTCTGGGCTGGGCAGCTTCTTTGGTGAACTTATCATGTTTCTTTATCTCCAAAAAAGGACCATCAAAGACATACACTGGCTTGATACCAAGTGACAACAAATGGGCTGTCCGGAAGAATATGCCCGAAAGATGCGTCGTGATGCGATCAAGGTGATCAGTTAGCACGGGCGTGGCTGAAAGGAATTGGTACAAATGGATATAGGTATCCACAGCAAGACGTTTCCCCTTTAAATCCTGGAGCGTTATTTCCTTAGATGGTAAGACGCCAGAAATTTGGACACCCACTGCATACCACGCTCTTTTTTCTGAATACTGGGTCTTCTATGCATACATGATATATATAGTTATTGTTATCTGGAACGCATCTTGTCTTCATACCGTTTCTCTTCGACAAAGCGACCATGATGGACCTCACCTTTTGTGATGAGTTTTTTCTGTTCAATGATACCTGCAAGGAGAGGCATAGACTGCTTTGCCTGCTCAAAGGTCTCAAGGAAGATCTGCCGGTAGGAAAAATGGCCATATTCAGTGGTGCGTAGCCGCCAGACGTACATGAGCTCTTCCACATCCGCCTCAAACAGTTGCTTCACGCGGAAGCCGAGTGTGGGAATAATCATTGCCTCAGCTGGATTAATGGCTGCCGCTTTTTCATATATCTCCTGTGCACGTTGCTGGTGATCATGATAATGCTGCTCCAAGCCAGCTTCTGCCAGCAGCCATGGTACATCATAGCCATAGGAACATGTCGGTACCGGGAATGTCTGGTTGCACCGTCTTTGGCGCTGTATGTCCCGCCATGCACCGTAATCCGGATACAGCTCGTACCGGATGCGCACACCGCGCAGGCACCGTGGTGGATCATCGTGCTTTCCAAGCTTGTCCAATGCCTGCTCCAAGACTGCGCTTTTCGTTTTCAGTGGCATATGTATGACTGTCTTGTAAACAGCATCCCAGTCATGACCATGGCGGCCTTCTCCATACAGGACATCAGCAATCATCCTGTTTTCGAAATCAGGCGTTGCGTGCAGAAGCCTTACTCGGGATAGTGGGACTGTGGGTTTGGCTGGTCCCATACATTCCTCAAGAAGGGCGTTCATGTCCTGCTCTAGATGCTGTCGATAAGAGTTTGGCGTCACATGAGTGAGGAGCGTCGGGAGCTCGTCCTTTGCCTTCTTGATAATCTCTGCAGCAACCTGCTGTGTTTCAGGGAAGGGGAAGACAAGCATATTGCGCAACTTCCGCTCGAGCGTGCGTGCATCTTCGACAATGCCCAGCGATGTCGTAATGCCTGCATTCAAGTAATACCGCGCGTTGTCAAATGCCTCTGCATTGAGCACATTTTTCCATCCAGCGGGCGAAATGTCCGCCGGTGCAGGGAATGCCTTGTGCTGATAATCCTGCAGGACACGCGTGGCAGACAAGTAGCGGTCGAGGCTTTCTTTGAAGTATGTCTCGAGCTCATCTTTTAATGGCGATGCTGCCAGCACTGGCGGAATTTTCACTGTCTGCCGGGCAAAGGATTTGTATCGGGTGGATAATTCCTGCCCATGGAACAGGTTATCATCTTCCAATGCCTTTGCAGTGATAAGAGAGACGCCTTCGACGATATAAGGGATGAATGCACCCTCTTTTATTGACCCGTGACCATGCTTGATTGCCCATTCTGCAAGGAAACCTTTTGCTTTATTGTCGAATAAATGATAAAGTGGGGGGTCATCCGTGGGTAACGTCGCTGCATACTTTTCGTAGACCTCTTCTTTCTTTTCTTGGGGCAACGCGTCGTAATCGCTTGCTTTTTTCAGGTCAAGCTCTACCATTACGATGGTCTTCAGCAACGTATCCCGCATCGCCAAATCATTCCGGCTATACATTGCCTGCAGGGTTGCTTTGACCTCCGGCGGAACATGTGTCAGCAAAGAGACTCTGTCAAAAGGGTGGGATAAGAGGTATCCCAAAATGGTCTGGGCAGCAGAACTATAACTCTTTTTCATTGCAAAGCCCGAAACCTTCCCATATAAAAACTTTTTCACAACATCCACTGGACACTGGACATACGTGGGTGAAGCTTATATGTTGTCTCATAGCTCATGCATCCATGCGCATTGCAGACATGCCACTACAATCCCGCCCCAGAGAACGCTTCCTCTCTTTGGGTCCCAGCGCGCTGAGCGACGCCGAGTTACTGGCCATCGTCATGCAGAAAGGCACCCGGAAAGAGAATGTACTCGACATGGCCAACAGGCTGCTTAGTTCCTATCCGCCAGCAAAACTAGCTCATCTTTCAATCAAGGAACTACAATCCATCGATGGTATCGGCCCTGCAAAGGCAATGCAGCTGAAGGCAGCCCTGGAGTTTTCCAAGCGGCATGCATGGCGAGAACAACGGGGGAAACCTTTCCGCACGGCGCGTGATGTCTTTCTCTATACTCGTGCGCGTCTCCCTAACGACAAGGAATATTTCCTTGTCATGCTTCTCGATACGAAGAACCGTCTTCTACGGGACGACATTGTGTCCGTCGGTATCCTGAACGCCTCGCTTGTCCATCCACGTGAAATATTCAGGACTGCTATCCGAGAAGCGGCACACAGCATTATCATTGCCCATAATCATCCATCGGGAGACGCAATGCCGTCTGCCGAAGATCATGTTGTCACGAAGAGCATCTTCGCGGTCGGGGAACTCATCAATATCCCAGTCCTTGATCATGTTATCGTGGGGAAGAAATGGTATAGTTTTCGGGATGGGGGGCTTTAGTGTAATCTCGCTGGTCTCATTTTTTTACCCTTACTTTACAATCAATCTCACCTATAAACCCCCCAGTAAACAAACTTATCAGTTCTCTTATTGGTCCGGGAATACATCTCCCAGCCAATGTTGGCACTAATTTTAGGGAAATGAATCCAAACCGGTCATCTTTTCCAATCTTGTATGCGGTATTTGGTGTAAAAATAATCTCAAACGTCCTTCTGTTAAAGTAATGGTGGTGCGTTGGGTCATTATACGCTCCTGCACAATTAAAGTATGGTACGATGATATGGATTGTGGCATTGGGTTTTGCTATTCGATAGAGTTCATCTACAACGGGTGGAATGTGGAGCATGTGTTCTAAGACATTATCCATAAGAATGTAGTCAAATGTTCCCGCCATAAAAGGGTAAGGAAATATTTCGAAATCAAATGAATAATCTATCCCCACAGCCTCTTGTTTATCACAATTTGTCCATCCTGGTCGGATATCATTTCCACAGCCTAATTGGAGATATTTTTTTCCTTTTTCTATCTCTATTTTTCCTACGGTCATTTTCTTTACTACAAGCATACTGCAAAATTAACTCACCCTATATAATACTTACTGCAAAATGATGAGTTACTTCTATTTAATCAGTACAACTATGGTGCAGTATGGCAAAGCGACCGTCATACGCAATAAAAGAAAAGATTCTTCTGGCGGTTAGGGAGGCTCCTGCTACCTATGCTCAGCTCGAGCGTAAAATCAACACAGGCTTCCGCACTATAAAATCTAATTGTGAAGAACTAGAGCACTTTGGCTTTCTCACTATAGAAAAGATAGACGAACATCCTGCCAATGCCCGACCATCATGGAAAATCCTTCTTTCAGAAATGGGAAAAAACCATCTCAAAATCCATCGTCATTCATTCTCAACGCGCGGTGCAAGGATGAAGGACAGCAACAGCTTATCGACGACCTTGTAATCCAGCCGTAATGGGTAATCCTTGCTGAAATGTACATCGACCACATCAGCTAGCTTCGAGGCAGCAATCATTTTCTTCAAGTATTCAATGGAATACTTTGCCTTGACCTGACTATTGCCCCTTAGCTGGATTTCGGTATCGTTATTCTTGTCCATCTCCACTTTCGCCTTGGAAAGGTCTCCTTCAGCCATGACTGTAAATTTGTCCGGTGTGCTGAGGAACTGGACAGATTCAGCGACAATCTCAGCATCCTCAATGGCGTCATTGAAGAGGCTTGCATTTGTCTTGACAGTGCTGGTGAATGTCAGCTCAGGCACCCGCTGCTCTTTCTCATCAAGCTCAATGATTGGTATGCTGAATGTCCTTGTTGTCGTGCCCTTCAGGAGGACAGTCAACTTGTTGTCTGCAATCTCCAACGTGAGCGTGTCGTTTGGCTTTGCCCGCTTGAGGACCATCTTGAGATTGGTCAGGTTAATGGCAAGCTCTGTCGGCGTCTTCACATCATATTCTGAAAACGTCGTCGAAAGTAGCTTGAAGATGATCATGGCAACATTTGCCGGATCCATGGCAACTAATTCTACTGCATCCGGTGTCACCTTGAAGGTCGCTTCATTCACCAAGTCCGATATAATTGAAATGCTCTCTTTCAAATAGCGCGGTTCTGCTAATGTCAAACGCATCTATCCACACCCCCGGCGTTGCCGTTTGTTTTTTCTTTATATCTTTTTATGTGCTTGATTAGTTACATTGAATGCGGACGGCAGGATTCGAACCTGCGTAGGCACTAAGCCAGTAGCTTTCCTAAAGACTCTTTAAAGCATTTTTTAAAGACTTTCTTGAGGCTATCCCGTTTGGCCGCTCCGGCACGTCCGCATGGTGTTCGGGCAACAGTCTGGTGATATAAAAAGGTAACTCTTTTAAAGTCCAACATGGTGAAATCATCATGCTTCGGAGCTTCAAAAAGAGGGATGTCATTAGCATACGGTCGTTCTCACCCGAAGAATTGTTGTACATCGCAGCGACGGCCAAGGAAATAAAAGACGCACGCAAAAAAGACTCCTTGGCCTATGCCGACCTGCTCCTTGGTCGGACCGTCGGGGTGGCATTCTTTGAGCCGAGCACGCGGACACGACTCAGTTTCATTCATGCTGCACACGCCCTTGGGGGGCACACTGTCGGCTTTTCCAGTAATGATGGCACCTCCCTTCTGAAAGGTGAAAGTCTCCGGCATACGCTTGAGATGATTGTTGGGTATGGGGCTGATTACCTTGTTGTGCGGGACTCCCATGACGGGACTGCGCAGTACGCAGCTGATTTTCTTTCCATTCCAGTCATCAATGCCGGTGATGGAAAGCATGAGCATCCAACACAAACCATGCTGGATCTGTTCACAATCCTTGAGTTCTTCGGCAGATTAGATCATTTGCATATCGGGTTTGCAGGAGATCTGAAATATGGCAGGACTGTCCGCAGTCTGCAGGCTGCGCTGCAGGCAGTGTCGGGAACAACATTTACCTATATTTCTCCACCGCAGCTCCAGCCCCCGGCAGGAGAACTCCAGCATCTCGAGCGTTTGGGAATACAATATCGCGTCAGCGACAATTACGAATCCGTGCTGTCAGATCTCGATGTCCTTTATGTGACACGCATCCAGGAAGAGCGCTTCCCAGACAAGCAGGATTATGAAAAAGTTGCGCGGACATTGCAGTTGACTCCAGAGCTGCTCCTGAAACATGCAAAACCAACACTGCGTGTCCTCCATCCGCTTCCGATTAATTCCCATAAATTCCCCGAGATTCATCCATGTGTGGCAACGCTCACAGTGCCCAATACAGACAAGCAGTATGCCGGGTACATTGAACAAGCTGCTAATGGTTTCCCGGTCCGCATGGCACTGCTCGGTCTCCTTGCTGGAAAGTTCGGGACAGAATTGCAAGAGCCACCAGCCCAGCCACCCTATCAACGGAAAGCCACGCTTGAATCAATGACCGTTACTCCGACGTTGCGCGAAGCAAACCGTGTGTTGGGCTATATTGAGAATGGTACGGTCATCGATCATCTTGACCCGGACGCGCTGCTGGCTGTTGTCAACCTTCTGGGTATCCCGAAGGACAAATTAGTCATCTTCGGTAAGAACTTCGCCACCAAGCGCGCAGGGGGCAGAAAGGGGGTACTGAAGATTGTTGATTACACGCCGACAACAGACCACCTCAACAGGATTGCTGTGCTGTCACCGGATGCAACGGTCAACTATATCCGTAATGGTCACGTCGTTGAGAAAGGTCGGGTTGTCCTGCCAGAGAAGATTGAGGACATCATGGAGTGCATCAATCCGGGCTGCATCTCACGCGATTCACGGGAAAGTGCAGCGCCTCTTTTCTACACGCAAAATCGGCAGCGGCTCTTCCAATGCCACTATTGTGACACCCTCATTACTGGAGATAATGTGCGGCTGCGATAGAGATATAAGCAACGTGTCCCCTGCACCGTACATGCAAGTCACGCTCTGTTCCAGTGCTTCTTTTTTTGACCAGTTGTATGGTATCCAGCACGCTCTGGAGGCACGCGGTTATTCTATCCTGCTTCCCAGTATGCAAAACTACCATTCTTTGCACGAAGATGTGCGTGCAAAGATACAGTATCACCTGATACGGGAGCATTTTAGGAATATCGAGAAGTCAGACGCGATTTATGTGGCGAACTATGACAAGAATGGCATCATTGGGTATATTGGTGGTAATGTCTTTCTTGAGATGGGCAAGGCATTCGATCAGGAGATTCCTATCTTTCTGATGAACACCGTGCCGGAGATGAGCTATAAAGAAGAGATACTCGCTATGCACCCGATTGTTATTGGAACTGATTGGGGGACTTTGGATGAGCGAGTAAAAGATGAAATAATGGGAAAAAGAAAATAAGAACCATCACGCAAGGGTATTCAGCTTCTGTTCGATGCTTGCGAGTTCTGCCTCAAGCTTTTCTATTTCAGTCAGTTCATGCGCAAGCGCCTTTTCTTCCCTCTTGATTTCCACTACCTTTTCCAGAACGGGCTCTTTTTTGTGGACTGGTTTCTCGATCTCTTCCAGCGGAACTGCACGGAGATTTGTCTTCGGCAGGTGTCTCTTCAGTCGGCTGACCATGACTGCAATATCACGCACCTGCTGCCGGAGACTCTCCATTGCACGGCGTTTCTCTTCACGGACGGTTTTGAATTTCTCATACATCTGCAAAAGGAGCACCATCTCGCGTGACGCCTCAAGGATATTGCGTCTTATTTCAAGGGGTTCTTTAACACCGACAAAGAAAATTTCCTTTTCTTTCTTTGTTTCTTTTTTTTTGCCTGCCATGGTCAGAGTGATTCGGGCTCGAACAGTGCCTTATCGATGAATTCTACTCTCCTGCCTGCTTCATCAAGGCTGGTATGCCAAAGTTCGAGTTCAGCATCTTCCTCGTTCTTGAGGCGGTTGATTTCTCCTAATGTGTTCTTTGCCTCGTTGAGCTTGCTCTTTATCGTATTCATAATATCTAACACATCTTTGTACTCATCAATCTTCACAAAGACCTGCATGGTTTCATCCTTCTCGGCCATAGCGTTTCACCCTCAAAAGGTTTTATCGAACAATGATTTATCCATATAGAGCAACTTACGTTGAACCTGCTCAATTGTGACTCTCATGTGCTCAAAGTGTGTGTCCTTGCTGGTTTCGACATGGTCCCAGTGGGCAAGGTGCTCTTCTCCTTCCTGCAGCATCGTGCGCAGGTAAGTTATGTCCGTGAGCATTTTCCGATATTGCAGTCCTTCAACAAAGACTGGTTTCTGTACGACAAGATGGTCCCGTGCCTTGACAAATTTCATCTCTTTTCGCACAGCATCCCGCTCAAGTTCTTCACCCTCAAGCACAAGCTGTGATGGTTTCGGGAAAGCTGGCTTCTCCAATTTTGGTAAGTCAAGCGCCGGTGCTTCAGGAATGAGCATCTCTAATGGCTTCAATGCTTCTTGGATGGCCAGTTTAGGCGATTGAAGCTTTGGTGGTTGTAACTCGGGGAGTGCTTCACTGGGAAATGGGGGCAATTCTTCGGTGGGGAAAGGGGGTAACTCCGTTGTTACTTCTTCAAGCATGGGCGGTGCAGGAGGCGCTTCAAGCTCTCCAGAATCGTCCTTATTTCTCTTGAGAAAAGGAAATAGACCCAATACCTTCACCTCTTTGTGCTAATAATGACATCTTTTCTTTATTAATCTTTCGCCCATACACCGTGGTGCGTTCACCCCACCCATACTTTTTTAAAGAATTGTCCGTTTGACTTCGGCATGGACATAGCATCGCGTCTCGTATTGGTGAAGGAAGTCGGTGAAGAGGTTATTTCTGAAGAAGAACTTCTGTCACTCTTTGAAACAAAAAAGCACCCAATGGCGTATGACGGGTTCGAGCCTTCAGGAACCTTACACATTGCCCAAGGCCTTTTGCGGACAATCAATGTCAATAAAATGATTCAGGCCGGATGCAAATTTACCATGCTCGCTGCGGATTGGCATGCTTGGGCCAATAACAAGATGGGTGGAGACCTTGATAAAATCCGTACCGTCGGAGATTACATGGTAGAGGTCTGGAAAGCGTGCGGCATGGATCTGGATAATGTCACCTTCAAACGGAGCTCGGATTTGGTGACACGTGAAGAGTATTGGAAGACAGTCATGCAGATTGCGCGCCATAACACGGTGCAGCGGCTGCTCCGATGTGCCGATATCATGGGCAGAGAAGAACATGTTGGATTGCAAGGGTCGCAATTGTTGTATCCTTGCATGCAGGCTGCAGATATCTTTGAGCTGGGTGTTGACATTGCGCAGCTGGGTATGGACCAGCGGAAAGTAAACATGCTTGCGCGTGAGGTGGCTCCCAAGCTAGGGTATGAAAAACCTGTTTGTGTTCATCACCATATGTTAATGGGTCTGGGACAGCCGCCTGCACTTGATGTGACTGGTGCTGAACGTGCCATTGCGCTGAAAATGTCGAAATCAAAGCCAGAGACAGCCATCTTCATGACCGACAGTGCCGAACTGGTTTCACAGAAGATAAAGAACGCATACTGTCCGATGAAACAGATTGAGGACAACCCTCTTTTTGAATATGCACGATATGTCATTTTCCAGAAATACCCATCAATCACCATCACGCGACCTGCAAAATGGGGCGGTGATCTAGAACTCCATTCATACACCGAACTCTGTGATTTGTACATGGCGGATAAAGTCCACCCCATGGATGTGAAGGCAGCAATCGGGAGATATACCAATGAATTGCTTGAGCCTGTCAGAAAACATTTTGAGAAGAACAAGAAAGCAGCTGATTTGCTGAAATTAGTTAAGAGCTTTGAAGTGACGAGATAGATATCCCTAGTCGCACACGCAAGAAAAATGGACGCGTCGGGACTTTCAATCGTTTTGCGATATTTGAACCCGAGGCCCCCGCCTTGCGAAGGCGATGCTCTACCAGGCTGAGCTACGCGCCCAAAGAATTCTGAGGGGACGCGTGCGCTTTATATACCTTTGTGGCCGTCGGTCACATTGAAAAGTTCATGATGGCCATCAATTATGAGAGCATTGGCTTCCTTCTCTTGCAAGCAAAAAGGGGATTCCAAGAGGAATTTTTGCCATTAACAGGCAAAAGCATATGCGAACCGATGGCCACGGAGCGCAAGCGGAGGAACTTTTCAATGCGACCTGGCCGTCAACCTCATCAAAAAATCCCAATGTATCGTTTCGTCTCCTGCTGTTATTCTTTGTTGAGCGGGTCAATCCCATAAGGAATAACCCTACCGCTCACAGCTGCTTTCCTTTTTTGACGCCTCAGAAAAATGATGCTTGCTTATTTTTTGATGAATTGTCCTTTAACCCCAGGGCCTTGAGCTTCCGGTGCAGTGTTTCGTAGCGGAGCTTGATGGCGCGGGCTGTCTGTGAGATGTTGTAATTATTCGCCTTGAGTGCCTTGGACAGATACTGCCTGTCAAATTCTTCTTCCGCTTCCTTATAGGACATCTCTGTCTTCGGAAGGCTTGCAAGCACTTCCTCTTCCAGTTTCGGCAGCTGCTGGTACATTTTATCGAGCCGTTCAGGGTGAATAATGGGCTTGTACTGCTCCAGCGTGCTCCTCAGCGTCTGATCAAGTGCAATGCGCATGTAATGGTCAGGATTAAGCAGGTGCTGCCGCAATTTATCCACGTCAATGCCCAATTCCCTGATGATGCGGTGGATCGTGCGCCGGTCAATCCCCGTGATCTTGGCGACATCAGAAACATTTCCATAATGTGTCTCAATAAGATGTGCAAAAAACCGTTTGCGGAAGAGTCGTTTTGCAGTCCTATATGGGAGTGCTGCATTCACATCCAGTGTGATGAACGGTGTCGTAGCAATCCTGTCAATCAGTGATTTATTTAGCTCATCAACAGTGACACCTATTGTTTTTTTTGTGGTCTCTGCAATAATGGGTGTCAGTTTTTCCTTGACGACCTTTTCGAGGGTTTTCTCCATGCGACTATGCTGAGGGAATCATACGGCGTGAATTGAAAATAAGGACAGTGATCAGTGCTGCACTGGCAGCAAGAATGTATAAATCGGCTGCGACCGCCATGCCGACTGCAGCAGCAACCCAAAGACCGGCAGCAGTAGTGACCCCGACAATATCGCTGCCATTTTTCCAAATGACTCCAGCACCAATGAAACCAATACCCGTCACAATCTGTGCCGCAATCCGCGCTGGATCTGCAGTGGCAAAGCCATTGGCTGAAACAAGGCTGAAGAGACATGACCCTGTCGCAATCATGCCAAAGGTTCTCATGCCTGCGCCTTTGCCCTGCTGCCGTCGGTCATATGCCATGAGATAGCCAAGAAAGGCTGCAAACAGAAGCTTGAGTGCCAACTCTAGCTGCTCGATAGTGGCAATCATTTTGCCCTCTAGCGCTTTCCTTTTTTTAAATCTATGGTGAAAACTATATAAACAGAGAGAACATTGTCGTCTCAAAAGAGGTGATTGTGTATGTGGGATAGCATGATGGGTAGTATGATGGATATGAAGCCTATGATGGGCTGGACACCCATTTTTTGGCCGTTGGGGCCAGTCATTTACCTGGCAGTACTGGCCTTGCTCATTTGGGCAGTTGTGGACCTTGCAAAATCAAAGCAGGATGCGATGACCAAAGTCTTTTGGTTGCTGGTTATCACTATGGCAGGTAATCTAAGCTTCAGCTGGTTGGGTAGCCTTATTTACCTGTTTGCAGGCAGAAAAAAGTAACTAC